>DASCML010000056.1:0-5047 GCA_036010925.1 Dehalococcoidia bacterium
CCCAATGCGCCTGGCCGCAGCCAGGGACAGCACGCTTTCAATCCAGTTCGCGCCGTGATAGACGCTCGCCTCACTGCACCACATGATGAAAACCGGTGCAGTGTGCATCTGCTGGTAGCCGATTCTCGGGGCAATCGCCTTGAGCAGTGCCGGCGAAGTCTGGTCGCGCCAAATGATGATCGCGCGCACATTCATGACGTTGCCGGCGCAGGAGGCGTGGCGGGCGGCCTCGAGCATCTTCTGAAGTTTTTCTCTTTCGACGGTCCGGTGTGGCAGGTAGAAGCGTATTGTTCGCCGCCTGCCGATCACTTCCTTGAGTTCCAACGTGCGTCCTCCCTGGTTGGTTGAGTCACTCTGGAGCATCCGCGTGCTGAGGGCCCATGATCCGGGTCAGGCTGAGGAAAGGGACTTGAGATACGAAGAACGCATCACAAAACGGAACCGCAGAAGCGGCTCCGTTTTGCGGGGGAAGCGAAGTCAGCTGCACGGGCCTCTCCGGCGCATTTCGCCTGATTGCTACCACCAGGATTGCGATGGCGCCACCTGCCTAGAGCAGGAACGTGAGCACCAGCAGTAGCGCCACTGTGTCGTTCGGTTTCGAACCCAGGTTTCCAGGTACCCCCCTCGAAGCCCTAACGGTCCCCCTTACCGGAACCTGAGAGGCTGTTCTTCGCCCTCCCTCTCGGAGTAACAAATCGGCAATCGGGGTCGTTCAGAGGGGCTTGGTCGCTGATAGCGCAACGCCCTGGTGGTATTTGGGGTCTGGATCGAAGACGCTGAATTTCGACCCGGAGGGTGGCGGCTTTGGTGGCGAAAGCTCGCGCGCTGTTAGACTTTTCCCTCTGCCCGCCCGGTATGAATACATCAGGAGGAACCGATGGATTCGCTTTTCTTCGGCTCACAGCTTTCAAACAACGGGACGACCTGGAAACGCCTTGTCGAGGTGGCTAGTGTTATGGATGCCGGGTCGTGGCACAGCCTTTGGGTCTACGACCATTTCATGCCCCCGGCGCCCGGTGCGGACGAATCCGGCGACTGTTTTGAAAGCTGGTCGCTCCTGAGTGGGCTAGCCACCGTCACCGAGCGTGTTCGCATAGGAAACCTCGTGAGCGGCAACACGTTCCGAAATCCTGCCCTCCTGGCCAAGATCGCCGCGACTATCGATCAGATGAGCGGGGGCCGACTCGAGCTCGGCATCGGTGCGGCCTGGCACCAGAGGGAGCACGCGGCGTACGGCTGGAACTACCCCTCGATAAAGGAGAGATCGGATCGGCTTGAGGAAGCCTGCGCTATCATCCGGTCGCTGTTTAGGAGCGACGGGCCGGTCTCGTTTCAAGGTGAGTACTATACCTTGGACGAGGCGCCGTTTGCTCCAAAGTGCGCACAGACGCCCCACGCGCCAATCATGGTCGGCGGCGGCGGAGAGAAACGAACGTTACGTACTCTTTCCCTCTACGGCGATGTTCTCAACGTGTCCGGATCACCAGAGCAAGCCGCCGACAAGATCGCGATCATGGAGAAGCACTGCGCAGATGTGGGGCGGGATCCTTCTGAGATCACGCGCACTGTGATGATCCCCGTGGTTCTTCAGGATGACCCCGAGCGTGCCGCTCGTTTCCGCGAAAACCTCGGGGCGCAAATGACGCCTGAGGAACGCGAGCAGAACCTTGCGGTCGGCACGGCCGACCAGGTTCGTTCGGTGTGCACCAGGTATCAGCAAGCTGGCATTGACGGGATCATGATGTCAAACGTGCCCAACAGTCCCAAGCTTTACGCGAGGTTGAATGATGAGGTAGTGGAGGCGTTCGCCTAGCCGGCGACCTGACGGTCTGCGGGAACCGATCTCAGGGACGGTCCGGCCGCGCCCACACCAGCCGTTCGTCGATATGTCGCGCCAAGGCCTCTTCGTGTGATACAAACCCATGGCCGAACCAGAATGGAGCCCCGCTGTAGTTAGCGGTTAGCACGTGCAGCGTGCAGCGTTCATAACCCTGCTCGCGGGCCCAGGCCAGTCCGTGGTCCAGGAGCGCTCCCCCTACGCCATCGGCCTGGCTTTCCGGCTCGACGATTCCCATGAAGAGGTAGACGTTCTTCTCCTGATTGATAACCGGCGGGGTGAGGCCCCTGGACATGAAGCTTGTCATACCCAGCGCCCTGCCATCGCGATACGCAATGAAGTGTGGGCTGCCTGGGTCCTGAAGGAGGGGAATGAGGAACTCCCGGGCCGCCGAATCTGCGTCACCCAATAGGGGCCAGTGAAGGAACATGGGGGCATCCATGTGGTGGTGGCCGAGGGCTCGCTGCAGCCCGATCACGACATCCACATCCTCCTCTCCCGCCGTAAGCACGGAGACATCGGTCTTCGGCCAGTCGGCGGACGCTGTTGGGCGAAGAGCGACAGAAGTGGTCTTGCCGAATCCAAGGTTGAACCAGGCCGCTTCTATTTCCCGGTCTCCAGCGATGACATGCACGTTGTGGTCGAAAAAGCCGTTCGCTATCCAGCCTCCGGAGAGATCTCGGTAGATTGACCTGAAGACCGAGGTCGCAGCTTCCCCTTCGGCGAGGCCCATGGTGTGGGCGTTCACAGTTGCTGACCTCGCTGCGCCTATCTGTCCAAGGAGCGAGTCCGACTGCGAAACAGAAGTTGCTCCGATCGCGAAGCCTGCCAGCCTCCCATCTGCAATCGCAGCTGCCGAAGTGGAGCGCGAATCCTCCAGGGCGGTAATCAGCGCCGCGCGGCAGTGTGCAGGATCGGAAAAGGAGGGCGATAGATCGGGGAGGCGAAAGCGGTTCTTCGTGTGACGGTCGGCGACCAGGGAGGCGGCTGCGTCGAGGTCGGAAGATTCCAGAGGGTGGACTGTGTAGCGCATCGACGTCACCTGTGAGAAGGCTTCGTGGACTATACCCCACAGGCGGTGCGCTTCTCGCTGACGTGCGAAGTTCGGCCACGCGACCTAGTATCGGGACCACAAAGCACCTGGAGGCTGGGCGTGGAGCCGAAAGAGTACCTGGCGCATTTCGTTGGAAACTTGCACCGCGAGTACGAAGAAGCGATTAAAGACCTGACCCAAGAGCAGTTTCAGTTCCGTCCGTTCGAGGACGCCAATCACATTGGATTCACCGCCTGGCACTGGGTCCGCACAGAGGACAACATTGTTCAGTTCGTCCTGCAGCGCCAGCCGACAGTCTGGGTAGACAAGGGCCTCGACACCGCATGGAACCTTCCCCGAGTTGAGCAGGGCACAGGGATGGATCCGGGGCAGGCACACGAGATGCAACTTCCGGCGCCTGCTGACTTTCTTGACTACGCACGTTCGGTTTGGGAGCGGACTGGCGCCTACTTTGAGGGCCTCACCAAGGACGAACTCGATCGCATTGTGAAGGTGAATCCGTTCGGCGAAGTGCCAGTCTTTCAGATTCTCGGACAGACCCTGGTCGCCCACGGCAACATGCATCTTGGGGAACTCCACATAACACGGCAGTTCCAAGGCAAGTCGGGGTTCAACTTCTAGCCGGGCAATCATAACGGGCCCCGGTTGGGACACCGCTGGAAGCCGTACGCCGATGGAGGATGGGTCGATGGAAAAGAGAAAAATTGGGAGCGTCGAGATAGTCGCCCTCGTCGATACGGTGCAGACTTTCCAGGCTTCCGCTGTTTATCCGGAGGCCGACGACGCCCTTGGCCAGTTCAGCGACTACCTGGATGCCGACGGCGGCGTGGAGCTCGCATTCACGTCGTTCCTGATCAATGACGGGGATGCGGTCATTCTGGTCGACACGGGCTTCGGTCCCGAGAACGGGGGGCAGCTGCGGGCCGAGCTCGCCGAAGCGGGCGTCAACGAAGCCGGCATCACGACCGTCGTCTTTACGCATCTTCATGGCGACCATACGGGCTGGAACGTGGACAGGGCCGACGGGTCACCACTGTTTCCCAACGCTCGTTATCTCGCACCGCAGGCAGACTGGGACCACTTCTCGTCCCAGGATCCCAGGCCGCCATCGTTCGTACGGGATATTGAAAGCTTGCGTGGCGCCGGGAGGCTTGAGTTGATCGAAGGCGAGACGCCTCTTTCTCGTTCGGTGACGACACTGCCGACTCCGGGCCATACGCCGGGGCATATGAGCATGGTGATCGCCTCTACCGATCGCCCTGGATTCATTCTCGGAGACGTCGTGCTCACGCGGATCGACTCTGAAATGCCTACCCTGACGAACTCGTTCGACACCGACAGCGACCTTGCTACCGCCACAAGGGCGAAAGTGATAGAGCGTCTCGCGGCGGACGCGTCCCTTGTCGGGGCCAGCCATATCCAGGCCCCCGGATTCGGCCGATTTCATGCCAGCAACAATGAGACCCGCTGGGTCCCGGCCAGGTTCCGAGTCTAACGCCTTCATCTGGGGGAGCCGTGAGAGAATCAGGAGAGGCTCGTGGTCTGCTGACGGCGCAATCAGATATCACGAGGATCGTTGACGATTATTGTGAATTCATCGACACCGGAAGATTCTAGGATTTCGCCGATCTGTTCGAGCACGGCACGTGGTTCATGACAGCTAATGGCGGTCCCGGCTCCGCGCCCGTGAAGGCCGGGCTAGATGAGAATATCCGACTGTACAACGGGGAGCCCTGCACCCGGCATGTGACGACCAATCTTGTTATCGAGGTGGCCGCCGATCTCAAGTTGGCCTCAGCACGCTCGTACATCACGATCTTCCAGTCGTTCCCGGATTTCCCATATCAGCCAGTATTTGGGGGGCGGTACCGTGACTCATTCCACCAGGTCCAGAGAAGTTGGTACTTCCTGGAGAGGGCGGTGGTACCCGACCTCTACGGCGACATGTCACGTCATGTCGAGGTTGCTCGCACGCCTGGGCCGGCGAGATTCGGCGGAGAATAATCCGCCATGAATCACCTCACGCGACCAAATCGATATTGCCCCGACAGGGCCTCGGCAGAATAAACGAAGACGTCGGGGGCCCGGTGCAAACCAGCCCGGCCCTCGAAAGAGTTTGCCGGACGGTTGCCAGCATACTGCGGTCGGTCTAGTTT
>DASCML010000057.1:0-2625 GCA_036010925.1 Dehalococcoidia bacterium
AGCATGAAGAAACCCGTTACGTAATACCACCGGTAGCGGCTGACGTGGAAGAACAGGTGGTTTCGTTCGGGCGCGCCAGTGCCAGCTTGTGTAGCCATGATCAACTCCGGGGCCGTGGACCACTCATAGACTAACGCCGGAAGCCCTCAGGGTTAACGCAAGTGAATTGCGCCTACGCCAGCGCGAGGGCACCGAAATGGCTGGCAACGTCATCGAGGGCCGGGAACTGGTTCTCCATCACCGTCGCCAGACGTTCGATGATTTGATCTGATCTGCCGACATGCCACTCGGCCAGCTGCGAAGCGACCAGCCACAGCAAATGCGCCCTGACCAACGCTGGAATGAGCTTCACCTCGCCCGAATCAAGTGTGCGGTGCTGTCTGTAGCCCCCTAGGAAAGACTGCGCAGCTTCCAGATCGAATCCGCTATTCCTTGCCGAGAGCAAGCAGCTTTTCGAGATGCCCGCGGCAACATCGAACACCGGGGCATCGACATGAGCGCCCTCGAATCCAAGCAGACCAGTGAGTTGCCCGTCGCTGAAGAGCCGGTTCTCGGTGTGAAAATCGCTGTGTACAATCCGCGCCGGCAGCTCACCATACCCTTGCCTTGATAGCTTCCGAAGGTTTCGACATCGTTGCCTGCGAATCGCGCTCGCCAGCTCCCAGTGACCTTCACCGAGCTTCCGGGCGAGCTGGTTGAAGGTCTGGGCTCCGCTCGGCTGTATGAGCAGGTCCAGTTCCCACGAGTGCCCGGACCCGGGCCGCTGGTCTACCGCCGGAAGGGAGGCGAACTCCTCGTGTAACCGTGCAAGCAGCCGCCCTGCGATGCGTTTGGCCGTGAGACTCCGGGGGGACAGTGGGCTCCCCTCCGAAGCGGGAAACAAGGCGTATTGACCCGAGGGTGTCGAGACTGCAGTGGGTCCGTGGCTCGTCTTCACCGGTGCCGCCACCGGCCACTCAGTGTGGGACAGCCGAGCGAGTAGTTCGTGCTCCCAGCCGACCGATTCCTCAGAGCGCAGTGGGCTGTACCGGCACAATACGTATCGAGCATCTTCTGTACGAAAGTTCCAGACCCCGTCGGGCTCAGTCCGGACGGCGAAAACGATCCCTTCGCCAGGATCGAGCGCGAACGCCGCGAGAACCTCTCTTGAGGGAGGCTGTTGAGTCACACGCCGACAGTAGAACGCGGGCGCCTATGGTGACAGTTGCTTTCAGGCGACGATCTTTTTTGTCGGTGAGGTTCAGAAGAAGAGAGCGAGCCCACGCACGAATTATGACCGCGATCGTAATCGGCAACCATTCTGCACACGATCCTCGCCATTCATTCGACGTGCGCGACAGCGCACGCGTAACATTAGCCGCCACGGGGGGACGCAATGACTGACTTGCGAACAAACTACTGGACACGTCGTCGCCGAAGCGGCCTAACCCGGCGGCGTTTCTTGGTCGGCAGTGGCACGGCAGCGGTGGGGTCCGCGGCCTGGCTGGCCGCCGGTTGCGGCGACGACGACGACGGACCGAGCGGAGACTCGACCGCGCCGCCGGCCACGGCGACAAGCGTTCCCGCCGACCAGCCCGTTGTCGGCGGCGCTCTGCAGAGAAGCAAGAGCGAGAAGGACGATGGCCTCGATCCGGCCGGCCGGGTCGTCAACCAGGACCTTATCCAAAGCAAGACCTACATGTGGACGCACGTGTACCGGACGTCGGACGGGGAGATTCTCCTCGATGCCGCGCAAGGGTTTGAAACTCCAGACGCTGAGACGATCGTAGTCAAACTGCACGAGGGCATCCACTTCCACGACAACGTCGCCAGCGGACGTGAGATGATCGCTGAGGACCTCAAGTTCTCGATCGACCGGATTCCCGACTTCCGGACAAACCAGGGCGGAAACTCGCCGGAAATCGTCTTCGACTGGATTGATAACGTCGAAGTTGTTGATAGCACTACGGCCATCATTCACCAGCGAATTCCTTTCGCATCGCGATTCATCGCTCTGGGCTCTCGTAACCCGTTCGCGATCGTTGGACGGGAAGTCGTGGAGGCGGAAGGAGGCGTGATCGACAAGGTCACCGCTGGCTCCGGCCCCTATCTTCTGACCAAGAATGATGCGACCGGCGCAACCATGGAGCGGAATCCGAACTACTTCAAGCGGCCGGATCCCCACGATGGCTACCCCGAGAGCCCGTACATCGACCGGATCGAAGAGAGCATCGTCGTTGACGCGGCTGCCACAAAGGCGGCCTTCCTGAACGGCCAAACCGACTTCTTGAACCAGGGTTCTGTGCCGGTCGACAAGCTTAGCTTCCCCGAGTACGACGACCATCCCGATATCGAGGCACTGAAGCTCAAATCGTTCAGACAGCTGCTTCTCTTCCAGGACATGTTGGCGCTCACCGACCCCCGGGCTCGAGAGGCCATCGCTCTGGCCATCAACTACGATGAATTCATCGCTACGGTCTTCGCCGGTGACGGCCGTTACCAGGGCCATGTGAGCGGTGGATTCAACGAGCTCGCACTCGACCCAGAAGAAGCAAAAGCTCTGCATCCGCACGACCCGACCCGGGCGAAGGAACTTTGGGAAGAGGCGGGCAAACCTTTCAACAACACGATTCGGATGATCACTCC
>DASCML010000058.1:0-12010 GCA_036010925.1 Dehalococcoidia bacterium
GATCGAGTGAGATCCAGAGGGGGATCATTGCAACGCGTGGACTTGGACTACCGCGCGGGTAGGTTTCGAGCGCTGTTTGGTCTGGCGTCGTCCAGTCCTTTAGACGCCGAAGTCCCAGGACCCGCCGGCGTGGTATCGCTTGAACACGTTCTTTGCGATCACTATGCGGTGAACCTCGTCGGGACCGTCAGCAATGCGTAGCGTGCGGGCGCCGGTATACATGCCGGCAAGCGGCGTATCACCCGACACTCCCATCGCACCGTGTACCTGGATCGCCCGGTCGATGACTCGCTCCATCGCCGCTGGGACGAAGATCTTGATCGCCGAGATGTCGGTGCGCGGATCCCCACCGCGGTCGATTACCTCGGCTGTGCGGATCGTCATGAGCCGTGCCGCCTGGATGTCGATGTACGAATCGGCGATGAATCCCTGGATGAACTGCTTCGTCTCCAGCTTGCCGCCGTGGACCTCCCTCTCTATCGACCTTCGCACCATCAGGTCGAAGGCGCGCCACATCTGTCCGACTGAGTTCATGCAGTGGAACACTCGCCCGGCGCCAAGCCGGTCCTGGGCAGCCTGGTGGCCCGTTCCGGTCCGGCCGAGCTGATTCGTGACGGGCACACGGACGTTGTCGTACACGATTTCGCAGTGATTACTGTCACGTCCCCAGACCGGAACGCTGCGAACTATGTTGAAGCCGGGTGTATCAGTCGGGACGATAATCTGCGTCATCTTGTCGCGCACACCACCGGAGCCATCCTCTTCCTCGGTGCGGCACATCACGATGGCAAAGGCGGCGCCCTTGGCACCCGAAGTGAACCACTTGCGCCCGTTAATCACCCACTCGTCGCCGTCGCGAACCGCCCTGGTCTGAATTGCGTATGGGCTTGAACCCGGAGCATCCGGCTCGGTCATTGAAAAACAGGATCGGATCTCGCCGTCTATGAGGGGCTTAAGCCAGCGTTCCTTCTGCTCTTCCGTCCCGTACTTGATGAGGATCGTCTGGTTGCCAGAATCCGGAGCAACGACTCCGAACAGCGGATTCGAGTATGGGCTCCAGGCGAGGACCTCGTTCATGAAGGCGTGCTTCATGAACCCGATTCCCATTCCTCCATACTCTTTCGGCAGGTGGGGTGCCCATAGGCCGGCCTTTTTCACTGCATCCTGGACTTCGTGTGCCAGGCGTGGCCGCTCCGGGTTGTCGTAGCCGAGGTTCTCCTCGTTCGGGATGATGTAGTGGTTGACGATGTTTGCCGTCGCTGCTCGAACTTCGTTGATCTCGGGATCAAGGTCTGGGATTGCTGCAATCTCCACTGATTACTCCTGCTCTTAACTTCTCGCTGAGGGGAAAGTTTACAGCGACTCCTGCCTTGGGATGTCGGCTGTGGGCTCGACCTCTTCTAGAGGCCTTCCTTTCGGAACGGGCCGTCCCGCCACTCGAGGGCCGCCCGGAGGCCTTCCTCTCTGGAGATGCGGCCGAAGTCCCCGGCACGCGGGCGCAGCCTGCTGCTCAGCGCGTGCCACTGCCAGGCCGTTCCGAGGGCCGTCCGGAATCCCATGATTTCGTACGACTGGTTCAACGCCTGCTTGTTAGCCGAAAGAAGGTCGGGTGCGATCGCAGTCATCGGGCGCAGCTCGCGCATCACCTGTTCCTCGAGTTCATCCTCCGGGAAGCTCTTTGCCACCCAGCCCAGCTCGGCGGCCTCCTTGCCGGATACAGAGTTCCCTGTCAGCTGCAGGTACTTGGCTCGAGCCATGGTCATCTTCCACGGGAAGTACATCGTGTCGGGGGTGGTCATCCCTCGCATGGGCGGGTAGCCGATGGAGGCATTGACTGCGACGAATGCGATGTCAGCCATCGAAAGAATCTCAGTGCCGCCGGCTAGGCAGTAGCCGTGCACCTTGGCCACAACCGGCTTGAGAAGGTCCCAGATCGTCAACCAGTCGCGCAGACAACTTCGGGCGAACTGGTCAGTCCAGCTGTCGAAGTGCTCCGAGGTCACCCAACCAGCAGGTGGCTCGCCTCGCTCCGCATTGGGAGTGATATCGTAGCCGGCACAGAACGAGGGCCCCTCCGCATCGAGCAGTACGATGCTGACCGAGTCGTCCGCCTCCGCAACTCGAAGCGCATCGACCAGCTCGCGCCTCAATTCGAAGCTGAGCGCATTTCTTTTTTCCGGGCGATTGAGGGTTATGCGGGCGATCTTGTTGCTTACGTTAAAGAGGATGGTGCTGTAATCGTTGGGCACTTGGATTCCTTTCTTTGCCTGGCTAGGCGTTCGGGTTGATCACTGTCGGAGGGACGAGTCCAATCGGTGCGTCAGCGGTAATGCCTTCGGAGTAAAGCGCGTAAATGGCCTCTTCGTCCAACCCGAGGCGCTCACGAAACACGTAGGCGTTGTCCTGACCGAATCGCGGAGCGGGTCGTCGGACTGATGGGGGGGTAAGCGAGAGCATCCACGGGAATCCCGGATAAGGGAGGATTCCCGTGTCCGGGTGCTCGATCGGTATGAAGGCGTCCCGAGCGAACAGGTGAGGGTCGGAGTGCATCTCCCAATTCAGGAGGATCGGGGCGGCAGGGATTCCGAGCGATTGCAGTTTCTGGGCGCACTCGTAGTGAGTTAGTTTGGATGTCCATTCGCCCAGGAGACTGTCGATTTGGGCCCGGTTCTCGATCCGCCCGGCTCTGGTGCGACCGAGCTCGGGGTCGAGGCCCGCCGCCTCGGAGAGGCTCAGCCACTGGCCGTTGGTTCGGACTGCGATTGCGACCCAGTCGTCCGTGCCTGCCGAACGATAGGCGCCGACCGGCGAGTCCCACAATTCGGCATTTCCCATCCGGGGGTGGAGCTGACCAGTTTCGTGAAGATGAGTGAAACCACGGAGCATGAATGGCATAGCCGATTCTGTCAGGGAGATGTCCAGGTGTGCCCCTTCGCCGGTGCGATCGCGACGCTCGAGGGCGGCGAGCACTCCGATAGCGGCGTGGGCGCCGGCGATGGGGTCGGCCACGAAAGACCCGGTGCGTTGGGGAATCCCATCGTCGTAGCCGTTCATGGCCGCAAGACCACAGGCGGCTTCGATATTCGATCCGTAGGCTACCCAGTCTTTGCGCACTCCGGTCGCGCCGAAACCGCAGATCGAGGCCATTACCAGGCGGGGGTTCACTCGTCGGAGTTGATCAAAGCCGAGGCCGAGGTTTGGCATGACGCGGGCACTGTTGTTTTCGATGACCACATCGGAATCGGCCACGAGCGCCAGGAAGAGCTCGCGCCCGCGTGACTTGGAGAGGTCAAGGGACAAGCCTCGTTTGTTGCGGTTCATCTCGTTGAAGTAGCCCGATCGATTCCAGTGGTACTTGCCGGGTTCCGTGCCGGGATAGTGGCTGCCGCGGGTAGCAGGCCTGGTTGCCAGCTCCACCTTGGTAACATCCGCCCCGAGGTCAGCGAGGTGTCTGGCGGCAACAGGTCCCGCCCAGTTGTTTGTCAGCTCCAGGATTCGGGTTCCCTCCAGAGCAGAATTGGCCGCCAGACTCGTCGATCCGCGCCCACCAGCCACCGAAGGCGGAGCACTGGTGTCTGGGGAACGAAGGGCGGACGCGAGACGGCTCGGGACCCCATGCTCCGGCCACTCTGACGACCATCGGTAGGGGAGCCCAGGTAACGCGTCGCCCGCAATCGCGCGGAAGTATTGCCTCTCGGCGAGCACCGGGTCCGCCAACAGGTCAGCTGCAGTTGCCATCCGGGTCACCGGCATCCTCAGCTCCTGGCTGGTCTCGACGATGTAGTCGGCGCTCTGGTTCTTGCACCATTCGCCCACGATCTCTCTTAGCTCGCCCGCATTGTCACGACGGCCCTTCAGGTCCTGCCAGCGCGGGTCGTCCATGAGGTCAGGGCGATCGATCAGAAGAAAAAGGTTCGGGAAGAAGCCGAGAGCGTAGAAAAAGACCCACCCATCCTTCGCCTCGAGAAGGTCACAGCCCTCCCGCCGGAGGATTCTCCCCTCGTGGGTCCACGCGACGGTAGTGCTCCAGTGAGCGGCGATCATCGCCTCGACAGAGGAAGTTTCTACCGCCTGCCCGCAACCGCTGTCCCGGGCGTGTCTGAGGGCCGCCAGAGTCGCAATTGCGAGCTGCATGCCACCGTGGAACTGCGCTTGGTATCCGGGGACCCGGAGGGGGGGGCGGTCAGGCTCGCCGCCGATCGCCCAATAGCCGCCCAGTGCATAGTCGGTGACCTCGTCCCCGGTCCAGGTCGCGTACGGCCCACCGCGCCCGAGATGGCTGACGTTGGCGGCGATGATCGCGGGGTTTCCAGCCTTGAGCCGGGCATGCAGGTCGCCCTCGCCCACCTCGGTCGCCGAAAAGTCACTCAAGATAATGTCGAATGAAGGTGCTAGCGGATCGAGTCGGTCCAGCAGCTCGCTGCAGCTCGCCGGCTGCTTTACGGTCTCGATTCCATACTCGAAAAAGGAGCGGAAAGTCGCGTCCTCGGGCCATTCGCTTCTTTTGTCGGGCTGCCAGTTCCACCATGAGCACTCGGCACCCAGATCAGCCAAGAGCCTTGCAGTGTAGGCACTTGCTATGCCACGTCCGACCGAAAGAACCCTGGTTTCCAGCGGGGCTGAACTGGCCATCGCACTCCGCCACGTCCCACCTTGCGGGAATTGGGAATGCGGGAAGTATAGCGATCAGACCGACCCTGCGGTGGGGCACCACGGTCGGCAGTTTCGGGAGGTCTGGCTAATTCTGTAAGGTGGACGGCAACCCTGGATTCCGATCCACACCGGGACGGCTGACCGTGGCGTTCTAATGCCGCAAGGAGACAAGGACATGCTTCCCAAGAAGACACTTGGACGAACCGGACTGGAAGTCACCACCCTGGGATTCGGTGCGATGGAGCTGCGGGGAAAGGGTACCGGCCGCGGTCCGTGGCGAGGGCCTGACCTCTCCGAGGAAGAAGCTGGTTCAGTTTTGAACGCCGTCCTCGACGCCGGGATCAATTTTATCGACACGTCACCCGACTACGGAATAAGCGAGAAGCGGATTGGTCAGACGATTCCGCACAGGCGCAACGAATACTTCCTTGCCTCGAAGTGCGGCTGCGCAGTTGGAGCTCCCCCGCCCGAGCCGGGAGAACGGCCACGGCACGTCTTCACAGCGGAGAATGTTCGGGCCGGTGTCGAACAGAGTCTTCGGCGGATGAAGACAGACCACATCGACATCGTGCAGTTCCACGCGAGCCCCTCGCGGGCAGATCTCGAAGAGAACGGTGGTCTCGCCGAACTGGTCAAGCTCAGGGACGAGGGCAAGGTGCGCTTTCTTGGAATGTCGGGGACGCTGCCCAATATCCGTGAACAGATTGAAATGGGAGTATTCGACGAGTTCCAGATTCCCTATTCGGCACTCGAACGCGAACACGAGGACGTGATAGCGAGGGCTGCCGCTGCCGGGGCCGGAATCGTCATCCGTGGTGGCGTGGCCAGGGGCGCCACTACCGACTGGGGGCGGGCGCGGCGCGACGTGCCCGCCCGCGACCGGTGGGAACAGGCGAATCTGGATGAAGTCCTCGGGGGGATGAGCCGCCACGAATTCACGCTCCGATTCACTCTTTCACTGCCAGACCTTCATACGACCATCGTTGGGACGAGTCGTGTCGACCACCTCAACGAGAACCTCGCGGCCCTGTCGAAGGGGTCGCTTCCGACTGACCTGATCGACGAAGCGAAGCGCCGGTTGGACGCCGCTGGTTCCACCCCGCAAGTCTGAGGCGTGGCCGGCCGGAGTCAGGGAGTCCTCGCGACGACCTGCTTCTCCATTGATTTGAAGAACTGGCCAAGTAGCAGCCGGGTGGTGCCACCAAGAAGGCGTCCACCCAGCCTGGCCAGTGCGCCCTGGGCTTTGACCTCGGCATCGTAGCGGACGACCGTGCCGTGTTCTTCCGCGCTGAGCGTGAGACGAGCACCCCCGGTGGCGCTGCCCGAACGCCCCTTGCCGGTGATTTCCAATCGAAATGAGTCGATTGGCTGCTGATTTGTTACGGCCACCCGTCCCCTGTAGGTGCCTTTGATAGCGGCCATACTGACTCTTAAAGTCACGTCGTACACATTCGGCCCGGTCTCGGTCATCGATTCGCAGCTGGGGATCGCCTCCTTGAGTGCATCGGGGTCCAGAAGTATCTCCCACACGAGTTCGGGTTTGGCCGTGAATCGATGCTCGCCGGTCACCTGCATGGGTTGATCTCCTGAGGATAAATCTCCACTTCAACCATCTCAGACACAGGCTTATGGCGCTCGGCCAGCGTCAGGCTTCCCGGGCGATCAGGTCCCAGAGCCGTTCAACGTGGCGCGGTTCTGTGTGGGTCTGGCCGATGGAGACCCGAACGAAACTTCGCCCGCCGAGTTTCGATGCCGTCACGAAGGAGTGGCCCGATGCGTTGATCGCTTCCGCAAGGCGGTCGGTCTGCGAGTCGCCTTCAACATGAGCGAATGAGACAAGGGCGAAGGGCGACGGCGCTACTGGCTTCAGCCGCGGATGGGACTTGATCTGTTCTTCGAGCCAGCGGGCCAATCGCACGTGCTCGCGTACATGGTGGCGTATCCCTTCGGCGCCGTATGTCCTGAGCACGAACCAAAGCTTGAGCGCCCTGAACCTGCGGCCGAGCGGGACGTGCCAGTCCCTGTAATCGATCACTTCCCCCGATTCGGTCGGTTTGTTCCGGAGGTACGGAGGCTGGACGCTCAGCGTCTCCGTTAGCTGAGCGCGGTCTGCGACGAAGAACGCCGAACAATCAAAATTGGTGAACATCCACTTGTGGGGATTGAACGTGTACGAGTCGACCCCCTCGAGGCCTTCTTGGTGATGACGAAACTCCGGGCAAATCATCGCTGTTCCCGCGTAGGCGGCATCGACGTGGTGCCACATCTCATAGCGTGCCGCTACCTCGCTCACACTCCTTACCGGATCCACTGCGGTAGTTCCTGTGGTCCCGACCGAAGAGCAGACAAACGCGGGCGTGAGGCCATGCTCGCGGTCCGTTCTGACCTGCGATTCGAGCTCCCCTACAGATAGTGCAAAGACATCGTCGACAGGTATCGCGCAGACTTGTTCAAAGCCGGCGATCCGCGCTCCTTTCTCTATTGACGAGTGGGCCTGCTCTGACGCGTAAACCACGAGTTGGTCGACTGGTGCCTTTCGTCGAGCCAAGTTCCTTGCCACGACGAGGGCCGTATGAGTGGAATCAGAGGCGCTCATCTGGATCACACCACCGCCTTTGGATGATGTCTTCCAGAGCTCCGGGAGACCCAGCAGGTCGACCAGCCAATCCATCAAGTGAGCCTCTATCTCGGTGGCGGCGGGGCTGGTCGACCAGAGCATTCCCTGTTGAGCCAATCCCGCGGAGGCCAGCTCGCCGAGTATCGACGGGAATGATGAGTTCGCGGGGAAGTAGCCAAAGAAACCGGGCGACTGCCAGTGGAACAGAGCGGGCATTACGATACGATCGAGGTCTCTGAGTACGTCCACGAAAGCTTCGGGCTTTTCGGGAGCCGACATCGGCAAGCGGGAACGGACTGTTCCCGGCTCAACCTCGGGCTGAATCGGCAAATCGTCCACTTTTTCCCAGTAGTCGGCCAACCAGTCAATCAACTCCTTGCCATACCGGCGAAACTCGTCGGCGGTCATGTGGTAGGCCATCGCAAAAGTATAGCGCGTGGCCCCTGCGGGGCTCGCCGCAATCGATACGCGAGAGGGCGCGATAGGGGGGGCCATGCTTCCAACAACCCTGAAACCGCGTACACTGGACGAGGGTTTCCTCGTTCCATCGTCTCCCCAGTAGAGCTTCCCTCGATTTGGCGCTCGATAGACCGACGGGATCCAACAACTCCTTGGAGGTTGTCGAGTGCCATACACCGACAAAAGCCTTACGTGTGCCGATTGCGGCAACCCCTTCACGTTTACCGCCGGTGAGCAGGAATTCCATGCCTCGAAGGGCTTTACGAACGAACCCAGGCGGTGCACTGAATGCCGGAATGTGCGGCGTGAGAGCCGGGGCGGCGGTGGTTCCCGTGAAATGTTCACGACCACTTGCGCGAATTGCGGTGGGTCAGCGCGCGTTCCATTTGAGCCGCGTGGCGATCGGCCCGTCTACTGCAGCGATTGCTTCCGCCCGGCCGGCGGCGGTAGCCGACCTGGTGGTGGTGGTGGTGGTTGGGGCCGAAGCGGGGATGATGACCGCGGTGGCCGTCGCTGGTAGCCCGGCGCGGAACGCGGCAAGACTGGAATCTGCCGGGCCTGGTTGTGGGGAGGTGGGTCCAGCGGTTCTGAGACGGGCTTGCGCCCGAAGATGGAGGACCCGTGTCCGACGACCCTGTATTTACGGCCGAGGCCCCTGGGTTGCTGTTCGAGGTTTTCTCGGACCGCATCGAGTCTAAGGTCAAGAAGCGAGTTCAGCAGGTTCGTCTTGAGAACGTTGCTGAGGTCCTCGTTTCCGCGCGGCCGAAGAAACTTATCGTCGTCACGCGCGAGGGTAAGCGCTACCAGTATCTCCTGGGCCGTGACACGGAGCTGGCCCGCGCTGCGATTGTCCGGGCGGTCGCTGACGCCTGAGACCTGTTCGGCTTAGTCCAATCCGACAAGCGTTCCGCCCACCCTCTCTGAATTCGGCGAGGTTGCTGTTCTGTGTAATAACACAGGGGTGCTTTTCTTCAAATCGGCGCTCGAGATGACGTGGGTGGATTGGAATTGGCTCCTCGAGGTGAACCTGAGAAGGGTTGTCAACGGGGTGGAGGCCTTTGTCCCCAGGATGCTTGGCCAGACGGTGACGGCCACGTTGTCAACACCGCGTCGTTTATCGGAGTGTTCGCAGCGCCCATCAACACAATTGGATATCACGTGAGCAAGTACGCGGTGGCTGGGCTGTCTGAAGCGCTTGCCCTCGAGTTCGAGCCCGGGGATGTTGGTGTAACCAGGCTCTGTGCGCGAAACGTCAGCCAGGCCGGACTTCAGCCTCGGGCGTCCCCGTAGGCCTTCACGCGATCCTCCCACTGCATTGCCGGGGCGCTATCCCAACCCTCGGGCAGGACCGGAACTTCCCAGGTTGGGTCGGGCTGCCACTTTTCCCAGCCATCGCTGAACGGCGCTTCGCACCGTTCGATTGCTTCAACCACCGTGCGCGCTTCTTTCCGAATCATCCTCGCCAGCTCGGGCGTATAGATACCCTGACGGACCCGTTCTTCGAATTCCGGCTCGTCTTTCCAACGCCAGCTCAGGGTAGGGGTCACGACGATGTCGAGGGTGTGGTCGTTGGTGTCGAAGCCGATGGGAGTGCGGCGAAATGGCTCTTCGAAATTAACATAGTAGGCCGAGAATTCTCGTTCGCCCTCCTCTTCGGCCCAGAAGAGCCATATCGAGTGATTGCGCCCCGGGTACATGAGGCGGAGGATTTCCCGTCGCCACGTCTTGGGCTCGAGTGACGCTCGTTGAAGTGGTGGCGACAGTGAACGGCCCCATCTTGCGTAGGTGGCTCCGGCGGGAATGTGCAGGGCGACCAGGTCCTCGGTGTCCGAAACCACCCTGAAGGGCCAGGACATGCCGGGCTTGCCGTTTCTAGTGATGTAGCGCAGTGCCACCGTCTCGCCGACGCGAAAGTGGTTCGAGCCCCCGTCGTTCCCCATCCGGTCGAACTTACACCCGGGCCGCCTTAGTGAGGGGGCACCCGGGCAAATCTGTTGGTTTTCCGTTGACTTGTCGAAGCCTCGCTCGACGTCGAACTCTGGCAATCACCACTGCGGGGCCGTTCCGGTACCTACGATCTTGAGGCAGACTTATCTCCTCTCCCTGCGGGAAGGCAATAGAATCGGCCGGTGACTCTCTCTATCCTGTTCGAACCGAACACACAGCCCGGAGGTTGAAATGACAGTCGACACGAATATCGAAGCTCGCTCGGAGGCCGCGGGCGGCACCCAGGTGGTTCAGACGGCCTGCCCGATGGTCGGTGCATGCCTTGGTGGCAGCTGTCCGGTCTATGCCCATGTGAAAGACGGGAAGGTCGTGAGGTTCGAGCCTGTCATCCCCGGTAGCTTCTGTGCCAAGGGATCGGTCTGGCCAGAACGGATTCACAGCCCCCATCGGCTCCAGTTTCCTCTGAAGCGAGCGGGGGAGCGGGGGGAAGGTAACTGGGAGAGGGTCTCGTGGGATAAGGCGCTGGCTGATATCGCCGTAAAGCTCACCCAGATCAAAGAGAAACATGGGCACAAGTCCATCGCTGTATTCGACCGAGCGGGTGTCGCCGGCCAGCGCTTCGGTCAGCTTCTCGGGGCGACACGCATCAGCTTTATCGGTGCACATGGCGATAGCCCCGTCGGAGCAGCTCGCTCCACGGGTTGGAAGAACTGGACCGACCCAACAGGGACGCCTGGCGCTCAGCAGGCGCCGGGCGGACACGCCATGGAGGACCTTGCCCTGAATTCCAACATGGTGATCTTCTGGGCCGCCAACACCGCGGAGACCGAACAGTTGCAGATGAAGCACCTTATCGCTGCCCGCGAGCGAGGAGCGAAGCTCGTCACGATCGATCCCCTCTTCACCACGACTGCCGCAATGTCGGACCAGTGGATCCCGGTGAAGGTTGGGACGGACGCCGCCCTGGCTCTGGCGATGGTGGCTATCATCCATCTCGAAGAGCTAACCGACCTCGAGTACATGCGCCGCCACACCAACGGTCCCTTCCTCGTGAGGCAGGACAACGGTCAGATCCTGAGGGAATCCGACGTCACAGAGGGCGGAGATCCGGACAAGTTCATGGTCTGGGACGAGGCGACCCGGCAGGCGAAGCCTGCGGACGAAGCTGGTGTGGAGCCCTCCCTGATGGGGAGTCGAGACGTCAATGGGGTGGCCTGTTCGACGGCACACCAATTGCTCGTCGACGAGGCGCTTGGTTACACCCCCGAGCGGGCGGCCGAGATAACGGGCGTGCCAGCGGAGGCGATCCGCCAGCTGGCACTTGAGTATGCGGCTGCCGAGCCGGGCGCCATCAAGAAGGGATGGGGCATCGGCCGCACCTTCCACGCTCACCACGCCGAGCGCCTGATGATGACTCTCGCCGCGATGACTGGGAACCTCGGTCGGCCCGGTGGGGGCGTGAGCGCCATCTCCTCATTCCAGGCTCCACCTCTCAATCGAAACGCTGTGCCCAGGCTCACGGATACAGTTCCGGAAACTACTCTCGATGGACTCACGTTTCTGAAGGCTGCGGCCGGAGAGGAGATTCCGGGTTACGGAGCGTACCCGATCAAGGCTCTGCTGATGGGCGGGATGAACTGGGTCGGCCAGTGGCCGGGCCAGGCGAAGACCATCAGTGACGTTCTACCGAATATCGACCTGATCGTGATTCCCGAGCTTGTCATGTCGGATGCGGCCAAGATGGCGGACTACGTCCTGCCCGCGGTGACGCCTTATGAGAAGGAAGGCGTTTGCATGCCGGGCTATTACGGAAATCTCATCCAGTACATGCCCAAAGTGATTGACCCGGTCGGCGAAGCGAGATCGGATTTCGACTTCTACTGCGGGCTCGGCATCCAGATGGGTTGGGCCGAACACTTCCTGGATCTCGACGAGGCAGCTTTGCTGCCGAAGATGTGGGAGACGGTTCCGGGTGTCAGCTTCGAGCGGATAAAAGAGGAAAAGATGCTTGTCTGGGAGGGCTTTAATCCGGGTGCCACTCCAGAGCATCCTCACGTCGAGTGGGCGCAAGCGCAGTTCCGAACGCCGTCAAAGAGACTCGAGTATTACACCGAGGAATGCGCTGATCTCGGAGAGGCCCTCCCGACCTACAAAGAACGCCCGCGAGAGCATTACGACCTGCCCGGCGAAGAGCTCCCGCTCAGCCTTGTGAGCTACCATTCGAAGTTCTTCCCCAACGCGGCTCTAAATGAGAACAGTACATTCCAAGAACTGATCCCGGACCCCTATGTAACGGTGAACCCGATCGATGCCGGGGCGAGGGGGGTCGCCGAG
>DASCML010000059.1:0-4898 GCA_036010925.1 Dehalococcoidia bacterium
GATTTCGGCTTTCGAGCTTGCCGAGCATCGCTACGCCCGGGCTGTCGAGGCAGCAGCCGGTTTCGCGGACGCTTACTACAATCGTGCCAACGCTCGTGTTCGGCTCGGAGAACTCGACGGAGCCCTCGAGGACTTCAACAAGGCCATCGAGATTTCGCCCGACGATCCCGACGCGCTCAACAACCGCGGGATGCTGTACCTGGCAGCTGAGCGGGCTGAGGAGGCGATTGGAGATTTCGAGCGAGCCGTATCACATCGTGAGAATGACGCGACCCTGCTCGTCAATTTCGGAGTTGCCCTGACCGAGGTGCGACGATATTCAGAGGCTTTGACGGCCTTTGAAAAGGCCGCGGGGATCGACCATACAGATGCTGCTGCCCGCTATGGTGCTGCAAGGGCCGCGGCGCGGCTGTCGGACCTAGACAGGGCATTGGAGCACGTAAGAGCTGCGCTCTTGCTGGAGCCCTCGTTCCGTGACGAAATGGCCAACGATCCGCTGCTCAAGTCGCTCCACGGCGTCCCAGCATTCACTCGGCTGGTAGATGTGGAAGGGGCTTCAAGCCTCTAGAAAGAGACGACGCAGCCGGGGAGTTTCTTCCACCGTACACGCCCCTCAGCCTGCCCCAGTTGCATCGCCACATTCACGAGGAAAAGCCAATACGCTGCCGCCGCGTAGGCGTATCCTCCGGGTTCTGCTCTAGTTTGGCACGTCCGAATGGGCCCCTACTTTGACGGGCGAATGGCCCACGGGAGAGCGATTTTGCCCAATACCGGAGGGGTGTCGATTTCCTAAGTACTCGGTATTGCCTGTGTACCAACGGGTTCGTAGTCTCGGTTGGGTGACGAGCTCCTTCACTAAGTGCCACATCATCCTGGGGGCGGTAGTGTTTGTACTCTGCGCCGCCTGCTCGGGTTCGGACGCACTCCCGGATCCGGTGCCGACAGCTGCGCCTCCCACTGAAGCGACGCCAGACTTCGGGCCGCCACCTGAGCTGGGCGGCAATGTTCCGGATGTCTTTCCGGCGCACGGGACCTCCATCAGCCAGGCGGATACCGTTACGTCCAACCCTCGATTTCCCGGTCCGCCTTGCTTTGAAGCCGACTTCGCTGGACTGCCCGAGCAGGCGCAATGGTTTCGGGTCCTTGTGGATGATGTGGAGATTACCCCTGAGCTCACCTGGGTGATTTCTGCTTCGGGTGGCCCGGCGGAGAGCGCGCGCGGTTGCCACGGGACCTCAGACGGACTGTCGCCGGGCCGGCATACGGTGGTGGTGAACGTCATCGAACCCAGCGTTCGCGGGGTTCAGCCTCTGCAGGTTGTGACGTGGTCGTTCGACGTTACGCCGTGACTGGGCGCTGAGCTATCCCGAACCAGGCGTCGAACCAGCCGACTGCCGCACCCGGAACGGGAGCAGGCGCTCGTTGACCCGATCTCCATCACCGGCCTTGATCTTCGCCCGGTAACCTCCCACGGCCCGAATGGTGAACGCCATATTGGCGGCGAGCTGCGCGAGCTGTGAATAACCAGGTGTCAGGTCGGGAGGGCGCCCCACATTTACCTGCCCGGTAATTCGCACGAGTTCTTCGCCGTCGTCGTCCTCGATCGATATCTCGACGGGGATCGGCCGGTTCGTCTCGTCCCAGTCGACGCGAATACCGACGGCGACGGCGAGACGCGCGCTCGACGGGACCTTGGGCACTGTGAGCCCTGACCAGCCTCCGCCCATGAGGTAGAGCTTTCCTCCAACGATTTCCGCGTAATCTGCCAGCAAAGAGTGGTCGATGTGCATCCGTGGACGATAACTCGCCGAGTCAACGGCCGGCGAGTTACATACTCAATCGTAGGTTCAAGAACCAGGCGGCACAGTGGTCAACAGATAAGAAAAGCGGCTTGGCACAGAGGAGGGGGTTGTTATCATCCCTTCTGCGAGAGGCTGAGAGGGGGCGCCGAACGGCATGGAACCCACCGCTGTCACGGTTCGTGTTCCGGCGACTAGCGCAAACGTTGGCACTGGATTCGACTGCCTCGGACTCGCCCTTGATCTTTTCGCGTCGATCACTGTGACGTTCGGTCAAGACGAACGCGCTGAACCTGAAGACGCGGCCTCGCGAATGGTGCTCATGGCCGCAAGAAGTACGTATGCCCGTATTGGCCGGGAGCCGCCCCCGGGGATGGATGCTCGGTACACCGTGTCGCTCCCGCTCGGCCGAGGGCTTGGAGCGAGCGCCGTGGCGCGCGTGGCGGGCGTTCTCGCCGTCAACGAAGTCGAAAGGAGGCCCCTCGACGAGGATGCTTGCCTGTCTGTTGCATCTGAGCTGGAAGGCCACGGAGACAATGCCTGCCCCGCCCTTTTCGGTGGTGTCCAGGTTTGTGTCGGCGCGGGAGAGCGCTTGCTTCACGTTAGCTGCAAATACCCTTCTTCACTTGCGGTGGCCGTTGTCATACCGGACCGATCCATGGCTACGAAGGAGGCCCGGCGGGCCCTCCCGGACTCTTATCTCAAAGAGGATGTAACCCACAATCTGGGGCGACTTGCGATGTTGGTTGCGGCCCTTGCCTCAAGCCGCCTCGATCTTCTCGACGAGGCCACCCAGGACCGGATTCATCAACCACAGCGAAGCACGTTGTTTCCTCCGATGGGGAGCATCTTCGAAGCTGCGAAGAGGGCCGGAGCACATGCCGCCTGGCTGAGTGGCGCTGGGAGTTCCGTGGCGGCTCTGTGCCCGGAGGAAGCCGGGCGCGAAGTTGCGGCTGCCATGCAGACTGCGCTCGACGTTGCCGGTGAGAGCGGGCGGTCCTTGGCCACCCGCATTTCCCACGAAGGTGCCAGCGTGTCGAAGATCGAGCTCCTCGGCTCGTAGACGGTCCGCCCGGCTGGTGTCCCTACAGGTACAATAAGAACCAAGAAGATTGGCTCCGTTCCGGGCCGTCTGAGGGCCAGCGGGGCCCGTTCCCGGGCGGCTTGAGAGTGGCATCGTGACGAAGGGGGGGGCGATGGGTCGAAGGATTGGCGTCCTCGCGCTACAGGGCGACTTCAGGGAGCATTGCGAGGCCCTCGCCGGTCTCGGTCACGATCCAATCGAGATCAGGAACGTTGAGCAGCTCTGGTCTTCCGATGCGCTGATTATTCCGGGCGGCGAAAGCACGACGATATCAAGGCTGATAATCAGCAACGGACTGCTCGATCCTCTCCGCCAGTTTTGCGCAGAGGGTTGGCCGGTCTGGGGAACGTGTGCGGGGGCAATTCTCCTTGCGGCGAACGTCGACAACCTTGATAGGCCCAGCATCGGAGCGATGGAAATCACTGTGCGAAGAAACGCCTTCGGCCGGCAGGTGGCGTCGTTCGAAGCCGAACTGGATGTTGAGGAACTCGGTCCGCCGCCTTTTAGGGCGGTCTTCATCCGGGCTCCTCTGATCAGCTCAGTGAGAGATTCAGCCCGTGTGCTGGCGCACCTCCCCGACGGCGGAATCGTGGCCGCCCGGCAAGATCACCTCTTGGCGACGTCATTTCACCCGGAGCTAACGGAGGACCGCCGATTTCATGAGTACTTCCTTGCGATCCGTGCGCACACTCCGGCGAGGACGGCGGTATGAGTGAACTGCGGGCGGATACGCTCAGCCTCATCGACACTGCCACCCTTTGGCCGCAGCTCCACAGGCTCGACACCGAGGCGGTTGCAGCGCGCGGCGCCGGGCATTTGTTCGTCTCTTCGGGACTTGCCGCGACCGGGCTTACCAGGCTCCCTCGGATTCCCCGCACTTCGGTACTCGGTGTCCGCGGCGGTTTGCGCTATAAGGGCGTGGTCGTTGCACGGGAACTGGCCGGGGGCGCCGGGTGGGAAATCGTATCGACCCGACTGGCTCAAGAATCAGACGATCCAACCCTCGAGGCACTGCTTGTTGGCGCTCAGAAGGAGTGCACCGCCAGGGGCGCCCATACGCTGCTGGTCCGATACCCGGAGGGGTCACCGCATGGGGGGGCCTTTCACCGGAGCGGGTTCACCCCTCACACTCTCGAATGCCTGCACACACTTCCTGCGGCCGAAGGGGTTGATCCGACAGACAAGTTCCGACCTGCGACAAGTCGAGATCGCTCCGGAATCTTCCGTCTTTACTGCCGCGTCGTTCCCGAACATGTCCGTAAGCGGGAAGCGGCAACACAGCAGGAGTGGAGGTCGCTGCTCGACTCATACGAGTGTGACCAAGGATTCGTGGCCCCTGGCGAGGATCACCCGGCGATCTGGATCGGTGGGGGTGAGAGGGAAGGGCGAATACTCTGCGACGAATCAGCGCGACACCTGATCCAGGACGCACTGCAGTTACTGGGCAAGCTCCTCGATCGCGGTGGGGTACTGGTCCTTCCTGAGTATCAGCCCGATATTGAGCGGGAGGCTCTTGAGCTTGGCTGCGAGCGCCTCGGAACCCGGCTTCTGTGCGCCCGGCGGCTCGCTATCCTTAATCCTCTCAAGGAGGCCCAAAAGGTTCCGGTGCCCGGCACTGTAACCTACTGACAATGAGGACAGCACCACGAGCCAGCGCACCGGAGGGAATGCCCGCTGGCCAGATCGTCACAGACGACCTGGAGACGCTCTTGGAGACGCTCCCTCCCAGGCTCAAAGGACAATTTGCCGAGCAGTCCCGTAAAGAAGGACTTCTCGAGGTCGTGCTCGACATCGGACGCTTGCCGGAGGCCCGCTACGCAGGACGGGAGGTGGTCCTGAGTCATGAAGAGACAACCGAGGGCGATCTCCAGTTCGTGACCGACCACATCGGGGACTTCGGTGATGACAACCGGGCCGGCATCGAGCGGACGCTCCATCGCATTTCCTGTATTCGAAACAGGCGAGGCAGAGTTGTTGGCCTCACATGCAGAGTCGGTAGGGCGATTTACGGAACG
>DASCML010000060.1:0-4227 GCA_036010925.1 Dehalococcoidia bacterium
CCCATTTGTGAATTGCTTGACGTCGACAAAGCCCGCGCCGCCCACCTCGGGCAGATTCTGATGGAGATACGCGACGATTCCGTCCCAGTCGAGGCGGTCGGAAGGGCGCACCGGAGCCATGTCAGACACGGCCCCATCGTAGCCCGCACGAGTCCGGATTGCATCGCTGCCCACAGCACTGCGCCGACCGGGTCCGAGCGGCGGTCTTCCGACCTCCAGAACCTTCCTACTCCGCCGGCAGCATCGGCAGCTCAACGTACGAAGCACGCCCGGCGTCGTGAAAAATTGTCTGCGTGGCCACCTCGCCTATCGCATCAACGCCGAAGGCATTCCCCGTGTTCATGTTGCGGTCAATGTAAGGGAAGTTCGCGCTGGCAATGTCGACACGAATACGGTGTCCTTCGAGAAAGCTGTTGCTGACGGTCGCAAGCTCTATCGTGTACTCCACTATCTCGCCAGGCGAAAGAAGTTGGAGTGCAAACAAACCGTTCCGGTAGCGAGCCCTGACGACGCCTTCTGCAACGTTGAACGCGGCGCCGCTCGGGTACACATCAACCAGCTTCGCCATGAAATCCGTGTCGACGGCTGAACTCGACGCAAAAAGATGTACCCGCACTGGCCCCGACACCTCCACAGGTCGCTCAAGCGGCCCCGTGGAGTAGCTGACGACGTCACCGCGCGCCTCAACGTCACGCTGGTCTAGTGGCCCGGGCGTGAGCTTGCCGCCTGGGAGGGTGCGGCCTCCCTGCGTCGGCGTCGGGTCATGCGGGTCGTACGAATAGACATCTGGCGGATCCTGCGACGGTGCCTCTCCCTGGAGGCAGCCGCCGGCCACCGATCGGCCGGCGTCGCCGCCGCTGCTGAAGAAGAAACGCTCGGCGCGCGCCTCCGGCAACGGCCAGGTGTCGGCGTTATGCCATCGGTTCTCACCCATCACAAAGTAGCGAACCGCGGGAATCTCGACATCGGACCCTCTTAGATAGCGGTCGAAGAAACGAATGTGCTGCTCGGGCACAAGAGCCGCGGCCGACGCGGCGGCGGGGCCAAAGTGCAGCGCCCCGAGGTATGGCGACTCCGCCCCGTGGGTCCACGGGCCGCAGATAAGATGCTGCCTGTCACGAACGGCTTCGGGGGCGTCTTGCTTCATGCGTTTGTAGGCCTCGAAGAGGCCGTCGACGTAGATGTCATACCAGCCGCCGACATGCAAAACAGCCACGTTCATCCTCGAGAAGTCGAAACGCAGTGTAGCCTCGTCGACCACTCCGGCTGGCAGCTCGTCGGAGGCGCGGCGGCGAAACTCCTCCCGTACACCGTCGAAGTCGAAGTGCGGCGCCTCGTTAAAGGGCAGGTACAGAAGCACTTCGTCGAGGTTTGCTCGGGCCTGCGCAGCCATCCTCTGCGCCTCGGCGACGTCGTGTCCCCCGCTCTCAAGGCGATCGATGATGTCGGGCACCATCGCCAGGAACCAGCTCACCGCCGCTTCGAAGCGGATCACTCCATAACGCTCAAAGTCGCCGATCAGGCCGGTCAGCGCGATGGCCGGGGCGATCGCCTTGAGAGATGGCGGAGCCTGCTCAGCAGCCTCCCACTGTGTGCGACCGACGTAAGAACCACCGGCCATGCCGACATTACCATTGCACCACGGTTGCGCGGCCACCCATTCAACGGCGTCGTAGCCATCCTCGCCTTCGGGGCCCATCGAAACGTAAACACCCTCGCTAGCGAATCGCCCGCGAGTATCCTGCACGACACAGGCGTAGTCAGCGCGAGCAAGCTGCATCGGAGTGATATAGGCGCCCTCTTTGCGCTGCTTGTTATAGGGCGTGCGGATCAGGACGGCCGGGTGCGGTTCGCCGTCGTCGGGTCGGTAGACGTCGGAGCGCAGTGTGACCCCGTCGCGCGTGGTCATGGGAACATTCTGGTCAACACGGATGGAGCTGGGCATCAGGGGCCTTTCCGGCAAAGATGCGTTGGCGGAACTATAAGCCGTCGCTGGCCCGTTCGAGTCGCCCCGGCAGGCGTGTCCTCCAGCCTGTCGCGGCGATGAGATTCGGACCAAACAGCTCCATCTGCTACGGCTGCAGAGCCTGAGTTGAGCCGGGTTCGAGAGGCTTTGGTTCACCACTCATTAAGGCCATCAGCTCTTAAGAGGCATGCTGCGGTGATTGACGGCCCCCTATGGCCTCGCTAGCCTGCAGCCCCAACACACTTGGTGAGGAACGTGTCCGCAATCGGGGGAGACCTCGTTTCTTTTCACGCTCCTGTCCAATTCGGAGAGGTCCCAAATGGTCGAGACTAAGAAATCGTTCTGCCGCATGTGCCACGCGTTCTGCGGCGTGGAAGTGGACATCGAGGACAACCGGGTTCTCGCCGTTCGCGGCGATACCGACAACGCCCTCTCCCAGGGTTACACCTGTATCAAAGGACGGAATATGGCCGTCCAGCACCACCACCCGGACCGTATTCGCTCGGCTTTGAAGCGCACGCCGGACGGTAACTTCGAACCGATCCCCAGCGAGCAGGCGATGGATGAGGTCGCAGCCAGGCTGAGGGAGATCATCGACCGCGACGGCCGGCGGGCCGTCGCGACCTACAACGGCACTTACGCATTCCTCTACGGCGGTCTCCTTCAGATAGCCAACGCCTGGCATAAGGGCCTCGGCTCTCCGTCCATGTACACGAGCGCAAGCATCGACCAGCCAGGGAAAGCGATCGCAGCGATGCGCCACGGAACCTGGGGCGGTGGCAACGTCCAAGTCGAGCAAGCTGACGTCTTGATGATGGTCGGCACCAACCCAATCGCATCCATGTTTGGCGGTCCACGGTTCGCCCCGACAAACCCTGCGAAGCGCCTGCGCGACGAGCAGCAGCGTGGGATGAAGCTGGTCGTCATCGACCCCCGCAAGTCCGACGTCGCAAAGCGAGCCGACATCCATCTCCAGGTTAAGCCCGGCGAAGACCCGACCCTCCTTGCGGGAATCATCCGCGTAATCATCGAAGAAGGGATTTACGACGGTGACTTCTGTGCTGCGCACGTCGAGGGATTCGAGGAACTCAGTGACGCTGTCCGCAAGTTCACTCCGGAGTACGTGGAGCAACGCACGGGCGTGCCGGCACAGCACATGATTGAAGCAGCGAGGCTCTTCGCAGGCGCGGCCCTCAGCGGCGCGACGTCCGGAACCGGCACTTCGATGGCACCGCGCTCGAATCTCACCGAGCAGCTCGTTCTCACGCTGAACTCTGTGTGCGGAGGCTATCTGCGGGAAGGCGATACCCTCCCTAACCCGGGTACGCTCACGCCTCCGCGGCCCTTCCGAGCACAGGCTATGGGCGGGGGCAACGTTCCCCAGGCCGGCGAACGCAGCCGTGTAAAGGGGATCGGCGCCTACATGCCGGGTGGTGACATGCCCACTGCCATACTGGCGGACGAGATCCTCACGCCGGGCGAAGGACAGGTACGAGCCCTCATCACATTCGGCGGAAACCCGGTCGTCGCCTGGCCTGACCAGCTGAAAGCAATCGACGCTCTCAACTCGCTGGACCTAAACGTCGCAGTCGATATCAAGATGTCGGCGAGCACGAAGCTCTGTGACTACGTGTTCGGGGCGAAACTGGGGCTCGAGCGCGTGGATGTAGGCCTGCTCGGAGACGGCTGGCACCCACGGCCGTTCCAGCAGTATGCGCCCGCAATCATCGAAGCCGAGGGAGACGTGATCACCGAGTGGGAGTTGTTCTGGGGCCTAGCGAAGCGCCTCGGCTTCGACATCGTCCTCCCAGGCGGTCCAATGCCGATGGACCAAAAGCCGACGGGCGACGAATTCTTCGACCTCCTCTGCGCGGGCTCACGAGTGCCGCTCGACGAAGTGCGAAAACACCCCAGTGGGGCCATTTTCCCGGCCGATGTGAAGATCGAGTCGCGGGAACCAGGCCATGACGTCAGGCTGAAGGTTGGTCACCCCGAGCTTCTCGCGGAGCTTCGGGACGTGCGTTCCGAACCGGTTAGTGAGGGTGGCGGGTATGCCCCCGACGAGCAGTTCACGCACCGGCTCATCAGCCGCCGCACTCTCGAGGTCTACAGCTCGTCGGCCAGAGACCTTCCTGCCGTAAAGGAGGCCGGGGTAACCACGAACTTCGCGTGGATGAACGCAATCGACCTTGCGGAGTTGGGGGTCTCCTCCGGAGACGTCGTCGAGATTACATCCGACCGTGCCTCCATTCTCGGGGTGG
>DASCML010000061.1:0-13298 GCA_036010925.1 Dehalococcoidia bacterium
CCACGAGCCAGGAGCGAAAATCGGCCTCGTGCCAGCTCCCCTCACGGCCATACGGGTCGAGATCTCCGAAAAAGGACGCGGCTAATCGAAGATCCATCAAGCTTCGGTTCCTCTCGATGATGGATCGCGCCTCACCTGACCGGACTGCGCCTTCCAGCTTCACGTTCCGTCGTTCGAGGACCCGGGGGGCAAGCCCCGGGTCGTCTAGGTAGGCGTCTAGGGCATTCTTCGAAAGAAGCCGGGCCGCCGTGATAGCGCCAACGCCAGGAATTCCCGGGAGGTCGTCGCTCGAATCTCCGCTGGCAGCCCTGAAGTCCAAGTAGCGCTCTCGCGGGAAGGGGACAAGGCTTCCATCTGAGGCCCTTGGGCAGCAGCTATCGACAAAGTTTCCCTCGCTCACGACGATCCGCTTGATCGGCGAGTAGATCGAGATGCGACCGTTCACCAGTTGGAGAAAATCCCGATCTGAGGACACAATCCTCACCATGCGCTTGTCGGCGAGAGCCGCCGCGGCAGCAAGATCATCGGCCTCCGTGTTCGTACCGCGGAGAACCGTGCATGGTAAGAACGTGCAACCGCGCGTGAAGATGTCGATGGCCTCCCGCACCGACGGCTGATTGTCCATGAAGCTCGACGTCGCCTCTCGCCCCGTCTGATAGGCCGGATAGATCTGCCTTCGGCGGAGCGGCCGGCCCTCATCGAAGACGATCGTCAGGCCGGTCAGACCGCCTCGGCCGGTGCTGTTCCCGGGTGGCTCCGCCCCTCTTGCCACGAGTCCCATCACGGATTGGGTAAGACCCACGGTTCCGGCTCTTACCCGCCGCTCCTTGGTCTCCAGGCCGATCGAATGCCCTAGGGCATAGAGGCCCGCCCACGCGATGTTGTTGCCATCGACTATCAGGTGCATCCCGGAAGTATCCAAGGTCAGGCTTTGCCTAGCTAGCCACAGGTGCTGCGAGTACCATCGCGAAGTGGAACCCATACGCGTCGCAGTCCTCGGATCGACGGGCTCAATCGGTCGTCAAACGCTTGATGTAATTCGCCAGCTACCCGGCGTCTTTCGTGCCGTGGGGCTCACCGCCGGCTCCAACGCCGATGCACTGGCGGACCAGGTGAGCCTGGTCAAACCAACCTTTGCCTACTCCGAGAAGACTTCCGATCGTCTGAGGGACGCCATGTCGGAGACCGGCACACGGTGGCTCTCGCCGACGGAAATCGCAACTGTCTCAGGGATTGATGTCGTCATGGTTGGTACGGCGGGTGCGGCGGGACTGATCCCGACCATCAGCGCGATCAGCGCGGGGCGGCCGGTCGCTCTCGCGAACAAGGAAGTGCTTGTGATGGCTGGCCACCTCGTTCGCCGAGCTCTCGCCGGAAGAGATCTGCTTCGGCCGGTCGACAGCGAGCACTCAGCGATCTGGCAGTGCCTCTGGGGTGAAGACGGCCACGAAATTCGGCGGATTCTCCTTACCGCCAGCGGCGGAGCATTCCGTGACCTGGATTCAGCGGCGCTTCACGATGTGACCTCTGAACAGGCGCTAAACCACCCCACGTGGAACATGGGCCGAAAGATCACCGTCGATAGTGCGACGCTTATGAACAAAGGGATGGAGACCATCGAAGCCATGTGGCTGTTCGACGTCCCGATGGAGAAAGTGGAAGTAGTGATGCACAGGGAATCAATCGTGCATTCCCTCGTCGAGTTTGGCGACGGCAGTGTCAAAGCTCAGCTGGGCCTGCCGGACATGCGGCTGCCTATTCAGTGCGCTCTCGCTTTCCCTGACCGAATCGCGCAGGCGCCTGCCGACCGGCTTGACCTCCCTGCTCTCGGGACCCTCAACTTCGGGCGACCCGATATCGGCCGCTTTCCCTGTCTCCGGCTTGCTAGGCAGGCGGGTGACCGTGGGGGTACCTACCCCGCGGTTATGGCCGCGGCTGACGAAGTTGCGGTGGACCGTTTTCTGCGCGAGGAGATTCGTTTCATCGACATTGCTTCGGTCGTCGAGAAGGTCATGGACAAGCACGATTCGGAAGCAGATCCGGAGCTCGACGCGGTGCTCGCCGCCGACGGATGGGCGAGGAGATTTGCGGCGACTGTCCGCGTTGGAGCGGCTGTCTGATGGCGGTACTCCCAGGCATAGCTGGAGCGGCGCTGCTCTTCATACTCCTGCTCGTCCCCCTCGTTGTTATTCACGAATTCGGGCACTTTCTCGCTGCGAAAGCCTTTGGGATCAAGGTTCTCGAATTCGGTGTCGGCTTCCCACCAAAGATCAGAGGCAAGAAGTTTGGCGAGACCGAGTACACCATCAACTGGCTCCCGATCGGGGGGTTTGTTCGACTCCTTGGCGAGGAGGATCCCACGGACCCACGCTCGCTGGCGGCCCAGGCCCCGTGGAAACGGCTGACGGTCCTCTTCGCTGGTGTTGTGATGAATGTTGCGCTGGCAGTGGCTCTGCTGTCGGCCGGACTCATGATTCCAAGGGAGCGAAGCCTAGCGATGGCCCAGGTGGTGGAGGTTTCTCCGGACTCTCCCGCCGCTGAGGCAGTCATCGAGGGTCAGATGAGGGATGGCAGCGAACCCCTCCAGGGAATCCAGTCCGGCGACCTGATTATCGAGGTTGAAGGGCGTGAGGTGCGCAATACCCAAGAGCTCATTCTTGCCAACCGGCTCAACCTCGGCGAAACGCAGGATTGGGTCATCGTTCGTGCGAACTCGACGCTCACTGCGCAGGTCTATGCCCGGTGGCATCCGCCGGCGGACCAGGGCCCCACGGGCATCAGGGTAGGTGCGCCCATCAGATGCTCTGGTATTGATGATGAGGGTGAGCTTGTCGACTGCGAGCTGCGGTTCCCGTTTACTGAGACCGTCTGGCGCTGGCCCTGGGAGGCCGTGCCCGAAGGCATCCAAGATCTTGCGGATGTCGTTGTCCTCAACGTTAACGAGCTGCGTGTCCGATTCGGAGGCGGTGGTGGAGGCGCGGCCGTCGGCGATGGGCCCGTGATCCAGGGCCCGGTTGGGCTTGCAGCCACTACGAAGGACATCGTCGGAACTGCCGGGTGGCGCCCTTTGATTGAACTGGCGGCGCTCTTCAGTCTCAATCTCGCGGTCTTCAATGCGCTCCCGCTTCCCATGCTTGATGGGGGTAGAGCTTTGTTCGTCTTCATCGAAATCATTCGCGGTGGGCGGCGGGTCGCGCCCGAGAAAGAGGCGCTCGTGCACCTGCTCGGCTTCGTCTCGTTGATGACCCTGGTGCTGTTCATAACCTTCTTCGATGTCCAGCGCCTAGTAACGTAGGTGGATGTTCACAGCGATATTCGTTTCGCTATTTGTTGTCGTCTGGCTGCTTTGCGGTGCCCTCACATGGCTCTCGGTCTCGTTTTGGACCCGCGGCGGAGCCGGATTATGGATGCTGCCGCTTTGCATGGTTTCAGCAGTGACGGGCGGACTGGCCATTCCTCTGCTGGTCCGCGATGACGGAATCGGCATCTGGATGAGCATCGCGGCCGCATTTCTCCTTCCGAGCGCTCTAATGAGTGCGCGGTACTTGGCCCGGGCACCCATCACCGGCAATGATCGGGTGGAGTCAACCGATTCAGAGGCAAAAGCATGAAGCCACTGGCCCTTTCCACCATGTATGCGCAGCAGGACCGTTTTACCGACGGTGCCGACTTCGCCCGCTATGCTGCCGAAGCGGGCTACGAGGCAATCGAAATAAGCCACTCCACGCCCGAGTCAAAGTTTTCCCAGATCATCGAAGCCGCCGTGCTTCCGATAATCTCGGTTCACCAGCCAGCCCCCGCAGCCCTCCATTCGGACGGAAGAGCCAACGGCAAACTGAACCTTGCGTCCAGTGACCCGGATGAACGGGAGGCGGCAGTCCACTTCGCCCGGCAGAGCATCGAATGGGCCGCCCGCGTCGGGGCGACGCGAGTCGTCGTCCACCTCGGCCAGGTCACCGAACAGGACGGTCAGTTCGAGGAAGAGCTTCAGATGCGACGGATGTTTGACGCGGGCCAGGCGGACACCGATGGCTACTCAGCCCTGCGTAACGAGGCGATTCTCCGCAGGCGCATTGCCTGTGAGCCCCATCTGGATGCGGCCCGCACGTCGTTGCTGCAACTCGTCGAAACGGCCCGCCCGCGGGGTGTCACCGTCGGGCTGGAGAATCGCTACCATTACCACGAGATTCCCCAGCCAGGCGAGTATGAGTATCTGCTCGAGGGACTCGATAATAGCGAGGCCGGGTACTGGCACGACGTCGGACACGCCGAAGTGCTGCACAGGCTCGGTTTCATCGACCGACTCGCCTGGCTGACCCCGCTCGGCGACCGCTGCGTTGGTGCCCACCTCCATGACGTAAAAGGCATTGGCGACCACCGATCTCCGGGCGATGGCGACGTCAATTGGGACTATATAGTCAAAGGCGTGCGCCATCTCGATTGGTTTACGCTCGAGATCAACCAGTATCAGTCGGATGAGCGCGTTTTCGGGGCCCGGGAATTCCTGGCGAAGCTTGCGCTGGGCTGACAGGTGCGGTCTGTCGGGAGTGGCGTAACCCGGTCCTACCCGACAGCGAAGTCCATCCGAAAGTCGACTGATGGCGCGCTGTGAGTCAACGCTCCCACAGAGATCGCATGGACACCGGTCTCAGCAATTGCCCTGACCGTCTCCAATCGAATCCCACCGCTGGCCTCGACCCGAGCTCGACTGCCAATCTGGCCGACCGCGCGGCGAATCTCGTCGACCCCCATGTTGTCCAAGAGTATCCATTCGGGGCCGGTGGCTAACACCTTGGGCAACTGGTCCATGGAGTCCACTTCGATCGCGATTTCGATTCCCGGTCGGGCATTTCGGATGGCTTTGACGGTGGAGCGGAGGGAGTCCTCGTCTCCAGCCAGGGCCGCGAGGTGGTTGTCCTTCAACATCGCCATACTGGCCAGGTCCCGCCGGTGATTTTGCCCACCGCCGCAGCGAACGGCGTACTTCTCAGCGTCGCGGAGCAGCGGAGTGGTCTTTCGCGTATCGAGTATCACAGCCCCTGTGCCGGAGACTGCGTTCACGTAGGCCCTGGTCACGGTTGCTATCCCGGACAACCTTTGAAGGAAATTCAACGCGACCCTTTCCCCTTGCATCAGCGCTCTGGCGGGACCACTGATTTCATTCACAATAGCGCCCACCACGAACGCATCGCCATCGTCCAGGCTGCCCGAGAACATAACCGCCCGGTCGATGGCTCGGAACGTGGCAGCCACGAAAGGAAGTCCGGCAGCCACCCCGTCCTGTCCCGCCACGATCCTCGTGGTCCCTGCCAAGGAGAGAGGAATTGATGCGATCGTGCTGATGTCTTCGCTTGCCCGGTCTTCTTCTAGGGCCGCCTTGACCAAGTCGTCAATGACTCCGTCGGAAAGCGGCTCCAAACTCATTGCATTCCGCTCCCGGCGAGCTTCAGAGATTGCCGGCGCTTCCAGTTTTGGTCGTCTCTGTTCGGGAAGTCCGATCGATGATGGGCTCCACGGCTCTCCGTCCGACGCAGAGCGGCATCCACCATCAGCCTCCCCGTGAGAATGAGATTCTGGTCCTCGTGTTCCTCGAACGTCGCCGGTTCCGGCGCCGCCGCCGCCGAATCAATCGCCGCTGCCGCCGCCGCCAGGCCGTCTGCGTGCCGCTCAATGCCAGCATTTTCCCACAGAAGCGCTTGGAGATCGCTTCTCCGAACGTGGCGAAGAGGCGCTTCCAATTCGATCACATCGACGCTCGGGGGGGCTGCTGATTTACCCCGCTCTCGGACTGAACAGGCAACCCTGCGGGCGAAGACCACGGTTTCAAGGAGTGAGTTACTTGCCAGTCGGTTGGCTCCATGGATCCCGGTGGCAGAGGCTTCGCCACAGGCATAAAGCTCACGGATCGTCGTTCGCCCCCAGATGTCCGTGCGAACTCCACCCATGAAGTAGTGAGCAGCCGGCGCGACGGGAACCAGGTCGGCTGAAATATCGATACCGGCCTCGCGACAGAAAGCGTAGATGCTCGGGAACCGGACCCGGACGTCGAGATGCCCGATGTTCGTGCAGTCGAGATACACAGAATCAGACCCCGTCTCCCGCATTTCCGAGGCGATTGACCTGGAGACGATATCCCTGGGGGCGAGTTCCGCTCGCTCCGAATACTTGTTCATGAACGCCTCACCGGACCGGTTTCGAAGGACAGCGCCCTCGCCCCGAATTGCTTCCGAGATAAGGAATGGCCTCTGGCCCTCGGCCTTAAGCGCCGTCGGGTGAAATTGGAAGAACTCGAGATCGGTCACTTCAGCGCCGGCCTTGAACGCGAGCGCCGTACCGTCGGCGGTTGCGACCGCCGGATTTGTGGTTGACGCGAACAGCTGTCCGGCGCCGCCAGTCGCGATGACCACGGCATCCGCCTCGAGGGTCTCAAGCTTACCGTTTCGAAGAATCTCCACACCCTGGGCGATGTCGCCGTCAACCAACAGTCGGGTGACCTGCGCTCCCGCCAGAGTCGCGACACTGGAACGCCTCGATTGATCTGCTAGGGCCCGTTCGATCTCGGCGCCCGTTTGGTCTCCGCCAGCATGAAGGACGCGTGGTACTGAATGTGCAGCTTCCTGGGCGAGATCCACAATCCCCTGGGTTTCGTCGAAGCGCACCCCGTAGCGGGCCAGCTCTGCAATAATTTCCGGGCCCTCTTCGCAGAGGACCCTTGCCGCCTCTTCGTCAACGAGACCGGCCCCAGCGGCGATCGTGTCCGCCAGGTGTTGCTCGGGAGAGTCGAGTCGGCTGACGGCGGCCGCGACACCACCCTGGGCCCAGTAGGTGCTCGCATCGGCCACTGCGGCCTTGGTGACCACGGCAACGTCCATGTCCCGGTGCAATTCAAGTGCGGCAAACAGCCCAGCCGACCCGCTGCCAATAACGATCGCCCCAAAACGCGTCATATCCGGGTGTTCTCGTAGGCTTGTGACTGGTTCCACAGGGAGGGGTACTTCATGGAAAGAGTGTAGAAGTTCGAAGAATTAGGAGTCATCGTGCGCTGCCCGGCCATGAGACGGTCACTTCGTCTTGTGCCGCCGCCCCGGTAAACTACGCCACACCCGACTCTGGAGCCCATCAACTTGGCAATCCTACCCATCCGACGCGCCGGAGACCCGGCCTTGCGCGAGAAGGCGCGGCGAGTGCGGGGCATCGATTCGTCGATCCACCGCCTCATTGAAGACATGTGGGAAACCATGTATGACGCCCCCGGGGTAGGTTTGGCTGCTCCGCAGGTCGGGATTTCGCTACGAGTTATTGTGATCCACGTCCCTGACTGGGACCCGGTCGTCCTCGTTAATCCGGAGATCGTCAAGCGCAGCGGAGAGCGCCCGCTGGACGAAGGTTGTCTTTCTGTGCCGGGATTCCGAGGTGAGATCACCCGCTCTCTGAAGGTGGTCGCCAAGGGACTTGATCCAGATACGGGCAAAGAAGTGAGGATTCGTGCCCAGGACGACATCATGACCCAGGCGTTGGAACACGAGATCGATCACATCAACGGGATTCTCTACATCGATTATCTCTCGGGGCCTGAGGCACTTGTTCCCCTGAACGATGCGCCTGAGCTGAAGAGCTAGCCGGCGGTAGCGGAGGCCAAGGAGGAAGCGTTGCATATCGAGACAATCCAGGCCCGGGAAATCCTCGATTCCCGGGGTAATCCAACGGTCGAGGTCATTGTGCTCCTTGATGACGGGGCGCTGGGGCGAGCAGCGGTACCGTCCGGCGCGTCCACAGGTGCTCACGAAGCGGTCGAACTCCGAGACGGCGACCCCCGGCGGTATTCGGGGAAGGGCGTGACCAAGGCCGTCGCCAATGTCATGGGAGAAATCGCTGATGGCCTTGAGGGAGTGCCGGCCACAGAACAGATCCTGGTGGACCGTAGCCTGTGCGAACTGGACGGTACGGCCAATAAAGGCCGCCTCGGGGCCAACGCTATCCTCGGCGTGTCTCTCGCAGTGGCGAGGGCGGCCGCGGATTCGCTCGGAGTCCCGCTTTACCGTTACCTCGGCGGGCCCGGCGCATGTCGTCTCCCCGTTCCCATGTTCAACATCCTAAACGGCGGTAAACACGCCCAGGATTCGACCGACTTCCAGGAATTCATGGTTATGCCGGTAGGTGCCGAGACTTACTCCGAAGCTCTCCGCATGGGTGTGGAAATCTACCAGGCATTGAGTGCCATCCTCCACGAGCAGGGGGCCACAACAAGCGTGGGGGATGAGGGCGGTTTCACCCCGTCACTGCCAGGGAACGAGGACGCTGTCAAAGTCGTCCTCGAGGCTATCGAGCGAGCCGGCTACAAGCCCGGCGAGGACACCGTGATTGCCCTCGATCCAGCGATGACCGAGCTCTACTCCGGCGAACGTTACGTGCTGCCCAAAGAGGGGCGCAGCCTGACGAGCGAGGAGATGGTCGCCCACTGGTCCACGTGGGTCGACCGTTACCCGATCCGGTCTATTGAGGACGGTCTAGCTGAGGACGACTGGGATGGTTGGTCGAGCCTCACGGCGGCACTTGGGGACCGCTGCCAGCTCGTGGGCGACGACCTGCTGGTGACCAATCCAACACGGATCGCCCGGGCGGTCGAAGCAAGGTCAGCCAACAGTGTTCTCGTGAAGGTGAACCAGATCGGCACTCTTACCGAGACTCTGGAGGCAATCGATGTTGCCCGCGCGGCAGGCTGGACGGCCGTAATCAGCCACCGGTCGGGGGAAACAGAAGACACGTTCATAGCCGACCTTGACGTCGCTACCGGTACCGGCCAGATCAAGACCGGGGCGCCAACCCGCGGTGAACGGACGGCCAAGTACAATCGCCTGCTCGAAATCGAATCTGAGCTGGGGTCGTCCGGGTCCTTTGTCGGCTGGGAATCCATTCGGCAGCTCGGGGAACGGCCGCCGCGGTCCGGCAATTCTGGGCCGAGTCCCTCTACGAGACGCCGCCGCGGTCAACGCGGCAGGCACTAAGGCTCGCTATGCGTGTTGCTCCTCCTCGCGTGTTCGGTCAGGCAGCGCGTTCGCCCCGTCCCACGTCGGGGAGCCCGGGTGCTGACGCCCACCGGCAAACAGGGTTCGTGCTCGGTGGAGAGGTTGAGCTTGTGATCGATGCGCTCGACTACGAGGCAAGAATCGCCGAGCATCTCTCCGGTTCGAAATATCGGAATCAGCGAGTAGCTGCCGTGCTCGCGATGTGGTCCAGAGGCTGGCTCGCGAGGCTTGAAGCTCTCCACGCAACCGAGACCGGTAACTACGCCGCGGGCCCGCCCTTGGTCAGGTCGGCGGCCGACTACCTCGCGGCCTCGATTTCGCTCCTCGAGTCTGATGCCGGTGAGTGGGAAGAATGGCTTGCGGAAGGCGGAGTGGCCCTCGCTCCCCAGCAGCATGCCCTGGAGTATCGTCCACACGCTTTCCGTTCGGCAGAGACGCTCGCCAACAGTCCGCTAGTGGGCAGGATCTATCGAGAGGCTACTGACCTCGGCATGCCTCACTTTGGCGCGACTCTGCTCTTGACGGGGAACGAGTCGGACCCCAATCGCATAGCAGTGACGTTTGCCGACCGCGACTTCCACGTAGGGCTCTCCGAGATCGTGTTGGCATGGCTTATGCAGCTGTCATTGGTGCAGTACCGGGAGGTGCTCGGATCATCTCTCCTTCTGGAGCCAGAAACATTCGATGCTTTGGCAAAGCAGCTTGAAGTCCGCATCGGCGCGGCCGGGGGCCGCGCCGACAGGTGCCGATTCGAGACTGTGGAGGTCGATGGAGTGTCCCGCACAATCGTTAGCAATTTCCGGCGATCGCCATCTTCGGCGGCGACACGGATTCTGATGTGATTGGAAGGATGTTGACCGGCCCGATCGGCCTCGTGGTCATCCTCTGGATTGCATTATCCCTGAGTTGCGGCGAAGCGAGCGATGAGGAACGCGATTACCTCCGCGAGTATTGCGGTGTACTCGACGTCTTTTCTGACAACCTTGTTGAGCAGCAATCAGCAGTCAGCATTGCAGACGCCATGAGGGCTCTCATTCGCGACCTCTCGTCCATCTCCCCACCGACCTCTCTGGCTGAGTTCCACCGGGAATTCATCGATTTTGTGGAGGAGTCTCTGGAGGACCCGGGAAGCCTCGTAGTAGGTGAAGCGCCAAAGCCGCCGGAGCCGGTTCGCTTGAAACTGTCTGGTGCCGAACGTGGGATAGACGAATGCGTCGATGCGGAGCCCTTCAAAATCGCCGAGTGAAAAGAGGACCCGGACGACTGCAGTTCTCGCGCTATACTTTGCGAACCCATTAGGCGGGAAAGGAGTCCATCGAATGCCAACCCCGTTTGCCTACGTCCAGGGGAAGGTGGTCCCTATCGAGGACGCCAAGATCAGCGTGATGACGCACGCGTTGCATTATGGGACGGCGGTGTTCGAGGGTATCCGTGGCAACTGGAACGATGCCGAAAGCTGCCACTATCTCTTCAGGATGCGGGAGCATTACGAGCGGCTTCACCAGAGTGCGAAGATCATGATGCTCACGGCCAAAGACTCGGTCGACCGTCTGTGTGAGGTCACTGTGGATTTGGTGGAACGCGGCGGATTCGAGGGTGAGGATGTTTATATCCGGCCGCTCGTATACACCTCCTCCGAGGTGTTGGGGGTGCGTGTGCACAACATCGAATGCGACACGTTGATCTTCGTCACCCCGTTCCCCGCCTACCTGCCTGAGGTGGCCAAGTGCCATACGAGCACCTGGCGCCGCGTCGACGACACCGGGATCCCCCCTCGTGCAAAGGTCACCGGGATCTACGCTAATAGCGCCCTCGCCAAGACGGAGGCCAACCTCAACGGCTTCGATGAAGCCATCATCCTCAACGCCGATGGGCATGTTTCCGAGGGCAGCGGAGAGAATATCTTCATCATTCGGGATGGGCGGATCATCACACCCTCCGCTGCCGACAACGTTCTCGAAGGCATCACCGCTGAGAGCGTTCTCCAACTCGCCCAGGCCGAGCTTGGGATCGAAGTGGTCGAGCGGCCAATAGACCGGACCGAACTATTCATTGCGGACGAGGCATTCATGACGGGAACAGCGGCACACCTCACTCCGGTGGTCGAGGTGGACCGTCGAACTGTGGGGAACGGAGAGATTGGTCCCATCACCGCGCGATTGAGCGAGCTGTACTATAGCTGCATTCGCGGGAAGAACGAGAAGTACGGAGATTGGTGCACTCCCGTCCGCGTGCGCGTCACGAACTAATCCGGCCCGCTGTATTCCGTCCTCCGCGACTCACCGGCGTTGCCACCGGGCTCATGCTCACGACGGTCACCGCGGCAGCAGCAGCAGCTGCCGGCACCATTTCGGCCCAGGCAGAGCCGGAGTTCCGGACCTTTCTAGGCTGGGTTACCGCAGGCGGATTGGCCTCCGCTGCCGCACTCTTATTCAGTTGGACCTTCTGCGTGATGACTCTGTCCTACAGGATCCAGCCCGGTTGGCTCACCATCACGTGGGGCCTTCGGCGAATCGTGATGTCGCTCGATGACGTGGAGTCGATTCTTCCGGGCCGCACGGTCGATGAGGTCAAGGTCTCCGGCCTGAACTGGTGGGGTTGCCACATCGGGTCGGCCGACATCAGGCGAGTCGGGTTCACGTTGGTCTACGCCACAACCTTGGAGCCGTCACAGCTCCTCTTTCTTCGCACCACTGACGAGTCCTACGCCCTATCAATTACGCAGCATGCGGCATTCGCCGACGAGGTGGAGTCGCATAGGCTCATGGATGCCGGCCACCGTCAGGGTGGTAGGGTCACCGCCAGCGGCCTGGCTGTCCTACCACTCTGGCGTGACCGATCGGCCATGACAGCCCTCCTCTTGGGTGCGGTGGTGGCGATTCTGGTCGTGGGTTATGTGTTCAGTCAGTACCCGGGACTTCCGCCCATCGTGGAGTTCAACTTCCCGGGTGTGACCGACGTGGTGCGAATCGGGAACAAACAGGAGCTCCTCCGCATCGCCTACGTTGCCTTGACCATCTTCTGTGTAAATGGAACGGCCGGCGCCGTGATTCACGCTCGGGACAGGGCTGCCGGGCTCTGGCTGTTGGCGTCTGCGACCCTCCTTGAGGTCGTGCTCCTGGCCGCGGCGGTCTTTGCGCTCGGCCGCGCCTAGGCCTGAACCGTTGTCCACCCAGGAAGAACGATTCAGTTCACAGTGACCAGTACCGACTCCGCCAGCTCGAACCGAACTTCGTTCACTCTTTCCCCGGCTCGACCCAGTACGTGCGAAATAACGATTACTCGTCCGACCCGGTATACGTCGGTCCAGATCTGATTTCCCTGCGCATCGGCTAGGGTCGAGAGATACGCTGCCGCATCGACGAGGCCGACGAGTGGGGCGCTGTCCTCGTTCCCCGGATCGCCCCCAAACAGTTTGGCAGGGGGGTTCTTCCAGCCCGCAGCCTGCATCGAGAAGTCGGTTGCTGCCTGTTGCTCGCTCTCGTATACGCGTACCTCGGCTCGAGCTACGATTCCAGTGCCCGAATACTCCGAAAACGCGATATCCAGGCCGAATGGAGCGTCAATCGTCTCCGAGATGATTTGCACGAGACCAATCTCAGTAAGGTTCGGTACCAGATCGATGGCGGCAAGCGACTTCTCGGGAGTGGGGGTCACCGCTGGAGCGTCTGTGGGGGCGGTTGTTCCGGTCGCCGCAGCGCTCGAAGTCGCCGTCGGCTGTCTCTCTTCGTTGCTGTCCCCGCCGCAGGCGCCGAGGATGACGAGTGGCAGCAAAAGGGTCAGCGGACGAGCAACGTTCACCGCAGACGGGCTGCCAGCGAGATAATCTCCGCCACTCCTTCCGGCGAGAGGGTGTCGGTGCTCAATGTGATGTCGTAGTTGGAAGCATCACGCCAGTCGATGTCGAAAAATCTCTTGAAGTAGTCTGAACGCTCCGAGTCGCTCCCCTCTAACGCCTTCTGCGCCGTGTTTTCGTCAGCAGCCATGTGACTGGTCACTCGCCTGAGGCGATGTGCGGCAGACCCGGTGATAAACACCCTGAGCGTGTCTCCGCGAGAGCGAAGAAAGCGATGGGCACCGTGTCCAATGATTACGCAATCGCCTTTGTCCGCGACGTCTCGGATTACTTCTCCGACTAACTCCCTGTAATCGGCCGAGGTGTAGAGAGGATGGGTGCTCACAGGAACCGGGTCGGCCCAGGTCACTGTTGGAACGCCAGGGCTGCGGGCCAGCGACTCAAGCACACGCGTAAGCAGCGAAGGCGTGTGCTCA
>DASCML010000062.1:0-8153 GCA_036010925.1 Dehalococcoidia bacterium
ACTGGGCATCCGTGAACGCCAGATCTGTGATGAAAAGAGAGACCGTGAAGCCTATTCCTCCGAGCACACTCACGCCGACGAGATGCGCGATAGTCATCCCCTTGGGCAGAGCGCCGAGGCCGAGCCAGACCGCTACCAGGGTGAAGATTGTGATTCCGGCGCCCTTACCGATCAGCAGGCCTGAGCCAACACCGATACTGACGCTGCTCTGCACAGCGTCCGAGAGGAACTCTCCATCGATCCTGAGCCCGGCATTCGTGATCGCGAACAGCGGCACTACGACGAAGTTCACCCAGGGCAGCAGAGCGTGCTCCAGCCGATCAAGCGGCGATTCGGTTCCGAGGCTGAGCTGTTCAATCCTAGCGGCGTGGATATCAGCCTCCTCATGGTCCCCTCGGGCCAGAGCGTCTTCGTAGTCCCCCAGAAGCAGGCTGGCATCCGACGCGAATAGACCCCGGTCGTGATCCGGTCGCGCGGGCGTCAGAGTCGCCAGAGCGACCCCTGCAAGTGTGGCGTGGACACCTGACTCGAACACAGCGAGCCAACAGAATGCTCCAAGCGCCCAGTAGACCGTCATCGACCGAAGCCCGGCGCGGTTCGCGCCAAACACCACCAACAGAAGAACGAAAGCGATCGCAAGCGCGGGTCCGGAAACCTCCTCCGTGTAGAACAGCGCGATCACGACGATCGCTCCAAGGTCATCGGCTATTGCGAGCGCCAGGAGAAACACCTTCACTCCGAAGGGAACACGGCTGCCGAGCAGGGCAAGAACTCCAAGCGCGAAGGCAATGTCAGTGGCCATCGGGATTCCCCAGCCCCGATCGGCATCACCGCCAGCGTTGAATGCCAGGTAGATCCCTGCGGGGACGACCATTCCGCCGAGCGCCGCGACGACAGGCAAGAACGCCTTGTTCCGGGATGCCAGCTCTCCGTGGACGAGTTCGCGTTTGATCTCCAGCCCGACCATGAAGAAGAAGATGGTCATCAGGCCCTCGTTAATAAGCCCATGCAAATCCTTCTCGATGTCCAGCCACGAGAAGTCGAAAACGAACTCCCGGTGGAGAAGATCGAAGTACGAGTCATCCCAGGGTGAATTTGCCCAGAGAACAGCGAGCACGGCTGCTACAACGAGGACGATCCCACCCGCAGCCTCAGTGCGAACGAACTGCTGAACTGGGCGGACGATCCTGGTGGCAATCAATGGAGGGACCGCCAGGCCTTCGCGGTCGCCCCCGCTATGCTGCGACATACGTCGATGCTAGGCCATCGGGTTCTTGACAGCGACCACTGCATTTACGGGTTATTCCCTGTTGACAGGCAGGCCCCCGCAAAGGTAGTTTTCAGGTGCTTTGAAGGGGTCGAACGGCCCCGAGAAAGTGTGAGCGGCGTCAGCCTATGGCTGGCGCCTTGTTTGTGTATTGGAGGATGTCTGTGCAGTCGAGTCTCATCGGCAAGATCGAGAAGGCAAGGGTCTATGCGCGAGAACGCCACCGGATGCAGGTCAAGGGCCTCCAGGTGGAGTTCAGCGGCGAGAACGGCGACCACTCAGTCGGCATATCCGACGGCGCCTGGACATGTACATGCGACTTCTTCTCGGCCTGGACGGTGTGTAGCCACACGATGGCACTCGAGCGGGTCCTGGAGGGCATGGTGCCAAACCAGATTCTAAAGATGGCTGAGGCTGAAAAGGAGCCGCTTCCGACCGGGTAGCAGCTACCCGAGGTTCACCGTCTGCACACCATTTATCCCCTACGGAAACATCGCGATCGACCGACGGGTTGGTACTATTTCGATGCGATGCCGTCGACAGCAATGTTCCTCATCTACCTGGGTGCACTCGTTTTCATGGTTCTCGGTGGTTTCATGGGACTCATCCAGAGCCAGGGCAACCCCGGATTCCTCGTACCGATCCTGTTTGGACTGATGTTTTTCTGGGCCCTCTGGGAAATCACCGTGGGATCCGCTGACAAAAGCAAGGCGGCCCGGGACTAAAGAACCCAGGCTCCGAATCGAGTCGAGACTCCGGTTCTCTGTAGTCAGAGACCGGGGTTTTCTTTGTCCCGGCGGGCAACAAATTCGAGCCACATTCGGTTCCGCACTTGCAGCGCCCGCTGGACACCGAAGTGTCCGCCGACCACTTCGCCCAAGAGCCGGGCCAGAAGATAACCGCCCCCTACCAAGACCGTGAGGGCAACGCCCGGATGCCCCAGGAGCCCGGGACCCCAGGCGACCAGGACAACGAACAGCACACTGGAGACAACAAGGCCGATGAATCCAAAACTGTAGACCCAACGCACCTCGACTCTCTGCTTGGCCCGGTAGGCCCGGAGGACGTCTTGGGGGATTGAGGCAACCGTTTGCGTTTCGGCGATGTCGCGCGCACAGAATGGACACCGGGATTCGTCGCCACGAAGCCGCCCATAGCAGTAGCCGCAGAACGTACCCGAATCGGGGACCAACCTCGCAAGCCGTTCCTCCATCTTGTCCTGGAGACGATCCAGCATGGCCAGGTCGTCGCCGGCCTGGTGAGGCCCGGAAGCCGCGTTTGCCTTCGAATCCTCCACGGAACAAGGAAACCACGACCGCAGCGCCTCGCCAAGTCTCGCGAGTTGCGGATGCGCTGACGCCGTGCCAAGGTGCGGAGCGCTGCCAAGCACGGACCGAGAACAACGGCCGAAATCGGAGGAGAAAACATGCCCAAGCGACTCGCAGTATCAGTTGGTTTCACCGGGACGCCGGAACAGAACCGGGAGACGATCAGAAAGGCCCAGATCGCTGAATCGGTCGGGGTCGAGGCGGTGTTCTCGGCCGAGACATGGGGGAGAGATCAGTTCTCACTCCTCACGCAAATCGCCCTCGCCACGAGCAAGATCAAGCTCGGAACCGGCATTGCACCCGTGTTCGGACGTTCACCGGCGATGCTTGCAATGACTTCGGCCACCTTGGATGAACTCTCGGGCGGTCGGATGATCCTCGGCCTCGGCACATCGGGCGAACGGGTCATCGAACACTGGCACGGCGAGGAATTCGGAAAGCCTCTGCAGCGGCTGAAGGAATACTGCGAAATCATCAGCCTGATTCTGACCGGGGAGAAAGTCTTCTATGAAGGTGAGCTCTACAAGCTCCAGCGCGGATTCAAACTCCTCTTCGAGCCGGTCCGAAAGCACATTCCGATTTATGTTGCGTCGATCGCGCCGAAGAGCATGGAGCAGACCGGAGCAGTCGCCGATGGCTGGATGCCAATTTACTGGCCCAAGTCACAGTACAAAGCTGGCAAAGACCTGATCAGAAAGGGTTCACGGTCTGCCGGCCGGGACGATGGCGACGTCGAGTGTATCGCCAATTTGACAACGGTAATAGACGAGGACGAGGAACGCGCGAAGAAGCGAGCGGCGGGGGGAATCTCGTGGTATGTCACAAATATGGGAGACTTCTACCACCGGATGCTGTCCCGGAACGGATTCGCGGCCGAGGTGAAGGCTATGCGCGAGGCCGGACGGGAACACAGACCACCCCCGTTTGGAACCAATCCCGAGATCATGGAAGCGATGGGTGACCAGATGCTCGAAGAGACGGCTATCTGGGGCGACCTCGAGACCGTCGCGGCAGGAATCGAGGAACGTCGCAATCTCGGCGTCGACCTACCTGTAGTTGGAATGCCACAGGGCACAGACCAGGAAATCGAGCGAACTCTTGGGGCACTGGTTGGCTGAACCGCTAGCCTCCGCCCAGAAAAGAGGCTAGTCGGACTGACCGGCGGGGGGACCCTGATTCCCCCGTGAGCCACGCCCGCGCCTTCCCCTCCGGCGGCGCCCGCGCGGCTGGCTCTGGCCGCGGCTTTCACCAGCAGAAGAGTCACTCTTGCCCGGTGGTGGGGTCGAACCCGCCGCGGATCCAGCAGAAGGCTCGGCTAAACCGGAGGTCCTCGCCGAACCTCTCCGTTTGAATGTTCTCGAACGGGCACCTTCTATCTGTGCGGTTGCCTGTTTGCCCGACCCCTGTTGGCGGCCACCCCGCCTGCGACCACGGCCACGTCCCGACCTGGGGGAAGAGGCCTCGGACTCCTCTTTCTTCGGTTCCCGTTCACGCGATGGGAGTTCTGGCCTCGCAGGCGCCGTCAGTGCATCGTCGAGCCAGTCGGTTCTCACCTCTGCCTCGGCGATTCGCTCCCTCTCCTCTGCTTCTTCTTCGGTGATCAGCCCTGCGGCGACTGCCTCTGTTGTTGTCAGACTCGGGGGAGGTTCGGCTGCCTTGCTCGACGGGTCCCAACGAACGACCAAGCCGAGGTCGCTATCGCCGACTTCGACGCGCTGCCGGTCCACTAACAGGGTGATTCGGCGCTGAAGGATATTTATGCCCACGACCTTGCCCTCGCCTGTAGGCGTGCTGCACCGATGCCCCATCTTGGGAAGAGTACGGCGCATCTCCTTGTAGCCTTCCTCCTCGTAGGAGAGGCAGCAAAGCAAGCGGCCGCAAAGACCGCTGATCTTCTGCGGATTGAGAGATAGTTCCTGGTCCTTCGCCATCCGGATCGAGATGGCGGGAAAGGTACTTAGCCAGTTCGAGCAACAGAGCTCCCGCCCGCATATGCCGTAGCCACCGGCCACTCGCGAGCGGTCCCGAGCACCCAGTTGCGACAGGTCGACCCGGAGACCCAGCTTATCGGAAGCAGACCGGGCGAACTCGCGGTGCTCAACGCGCGATTCGCTGGTGAATGCGATGGTGAGGCGGCGGCCGTCTAGGGTGAACCGGGCGGAGTCGAGTCGGGCCGGAAACCCGGCCTCCTCGGCGAGGCCACGCGCCTCGCCGAGGAGTTCCCCCGCTTTCTGCATCAACTCATCAGCCTTGACAATGTCGTCCATCGTAGCGAGACGCAAAATCGGCTTAAAATCCTGATCCCCGAGTTCGTTGACCACGACCTGGTCGGGGGCAACGACAACACGCGCAAGTTCGGGCCCCTTGGTCGATTGGACAACGACGTATTCACCGGCCTCGAGGTGCATGCCCCCGGAGTCGTAGTAAGTGATTTTCCCGGCGTTACCGAGGCGAACCCCGACCACCTGGTCGTCATTGTTAGTCATTGGTGGTTTGTGGTTCCTGGGAGGAAGGTTTACTCAGTGTAACCCGCGGGAAGCGCAGCAGCATAAGATCGAAAACTGGCCTTGGAAGCACCTGGGTCTGTAGATCCTCCCTAACCTCGGCGATGCAGCGTAGAGCCGAGGCTGCGTTTAGCGCAGCGTCCGCGTCCTCATCGGCGGTCGCCAGAAGTCTTGACTCCCAAAACGACTCCCATGCACTCAGTTCAGCCGTCACCTCGTCCCGACCACGCCTCCAGCGCTCAGCCAACTCCGAAGCGTACGAAAGTCTCTCGGCCAGGCTCGGCTCTTCAGCAATCCGAGCGCAGCGCCCCAGCAGCCGCTCCTGCACATCCATTTCATCGGGCTTTTCGGCCAGGGTCAGTGCAAGCACCGGTCGGCCTCGTGCCCGCTCGCCCGCCCGGGCTGCCAGGGCGGGCGCGAATCCTCGTTCCATGAGAGCGAGTTCGATAACGTCGCGCGGCACCTGACTGACATTAATCCGGCGGCAGCGGCTGATAATGGTCTCCGGCAAAGCCTCGGGCGCGGACGTCACCAGGATGATTACCGCATGACCGGCCGGCTCTTCGAGCGTTTTCAACAGAGTGTTGGCGGCCTCCCGTCCAAGGCGTTCCGCCGGCTCAAGAATCACCACGCGGCAGCGGGCTTCAACCGGGTACCTGGCGATAGCCTCGATTATTCCTCGGATTTGGCAAATGCGGATATCGCGTGAAGTAGGATGCGAATCGTGGTTTGCGTCACTCGGACGCGGCTTGCACATCGCGTCCCCAGGACCGACGGCCAGCAGGTCCGGGTGCTGCCGGGACTCGAACAGGCGACAGGCGCGGCACGTTCCGCAGGCGCTAGCACTCGCGTCTCGACCGGCGACCGAATCCTCCGGACCGAGCTCTTCACAGTTGAGCAGCTTCGCGTATTCGAGCGCCAGGGCGGTCCGGCCAAGGCCGGAAGTGCCGACCATGAGGAGCGCGTGCGGAGGCCTTTCGCTCCGGGCAAGCGATTTCAGTTCGCTCAGGACGGCTTCGTGTCCGATGAGTGGACTCACGCCATCAGCTTACGCTGGGCAACTCGTTTGCTCTGCTTCGAGCAGCATCCAAGAATTCTGCCACGCCCGGTGACGTGCGGGGCCTGGTAGTCCTGGTCACAGGGCAGTGGCTGCTGGAGGAGACCGGGTCGGCTGCCTAGGTCGGCCTTGTTGGGGGAGTCCAACTCGTCGCGCAGATCCCTGCGCTCCTTTACGGGGGAGCACTCGCGGGCCAACTCAATCGCAAGCAGCTCATCGTCCTCTCCCAGGTAACGACGGTGTCTGTACTCCTAGCCATTGGGCTCCTAGAGTCAATCGATTTGCTCGAGCCGTGGCACGTCTACACCGCTATAGCGACGACGGCTGTCACGCAGGTCTTCTTCTCCTCCACGGCAGCAGCGCTAACCCCTGCTGTTCGTTTCGTACCCGAACGTCACCTGCTCCTTGCCGTCACGACCCAAACAGCGACGCAGAGCGGAGGCGCCATCGTCGGGCCCCTGATATTCGCTTTGGTCGCAGGAACTCTCGGGCTGACAGCAGCATTCTTAGCAGCCACCTTCATCACCGCTCCGGCGGTGGTTCTTCCCTAGTTGATCCGGGCCAGAGGTCGTACCGAGAGTTTCGGAGAGGGCTCGGCAATTCGGCAGGTCTGGGAGGGGTTCCAGTTCATCATCCGTCACCCAATCCTGCCGGGCCTCTTTCTCCTCGACATTGGCATTACGGTCGTTTCCTTCTACCGCGAAATCCTTCCGGTGCTGGTTCGCGGACTCTTTCAAGGGGGCGCCGGCGAAAGGGATGCTGGTTCTCTACGCATCCATCGCCTAGGCGCTGATCCTCTTCGCCTTCGCAAGCGTGAACACACTCTGGCTCGGTACCATCACGATCGCTCTACTCGGCGGGGCTGACGCCATCACCGTGGCTGTGCGCTAGACGACCGTCCAGCTGACCACTCTCGACCAAATGCGAGGACAGGCCTTCGCTTTCATGCAGCTGGCAGCCCAGACAGCCAACAACGTCGGGACGCTCTGGGTCGGGTTCTGATCCGAATGGATCGGCGCCTCGCAAACCATGCTTCTCGGGGCCCTCCTCGCGCTGATTGCAACGCTGATGACCTGGCGGGTATGGAGACCGATTCAAGGGTACCGGTACGTAAGCGGTTGAAGGCGCCTCCCACGGGCTTCAAGCATAATTCGGTGAGCATGTCTCTAAGTGATGACATCCTCAGCACACGAGTACTCGTTAGCAGCGCGAGTGATCCCCCCAGGTCCATGGCCAAATGCCGTTAGCGCTGCGCACCGAGGCCCGACGCGCTACTGCCGAGGATGCACCCGACTGTGCGACGATCCTGGCCCACCGTCATCCGTCGCAGCCGGCAAGCGCGGGAGACATTGCAGGATGGCTACAGACGGGTACAACGATCTTCCTGGCAACGCGAGACGGAACCACCGTAGGCATGGCTCGGCACACGAGCACCGAGGGAATCGACTGGTTCGACCTGCTCTCCTCAGTGGAGCCCGGGGCAGGAGCGGCACTGGTGCGATTCTTCGTCCGGTTCGCGCAGGACCGCGGCGTCCGACTGGTTCGGACGAAAGCCCCGGACGACCCTCGCTTCGAGGACTATTTCGGATTCTCCGGCTTTCGGCCGGTGGGCACAGAAACCGCAGCCGCTGGGGACGAATTCCTGATACTGGAAAGGAGGGTGCCGTTGCTGACCGTCCGGGAAATGAGGCGAGACGATGCGGAGGAGCTGGCAGCGGCTACTGGTGGCGAACCTTGGGATTTCCAACACAGTCTCAGGCCGGGTTGGTTCGTGCTCAGCGACGGGGACAGTTACGCCGGGTACGTTCGCGTTCGCGAAACCGGCCGCGGCATCGGGAGGATAGCCCCCCCCGATATGCTGCCCGCGTACAGGAAGAGAGGTCTTGAGTTGTGGATGGTCGAAAGGGCCGTCTATTACGGAGAGACGACCGGTTTCCACACGCTCCACCTCGAGGTCTCAGAGGCAACCGAGAGCCTGTCCCGCGAACTCGAGGATG
>DASCML010000063.1:0-3257 GCA_036010925.1 Dehalococcoidia bacterium
GCCACGGATGCTTCGTCGATCATTGTTGCGATGGGCGACGATCGAACTGATGAAGACATGTTCAAGGCACTGCCGAAAACTAGCTTTACGGTGAAGGTGGGGAATGGTGCCACGCGGGCTCGGTTCCGGATGAGCGGCGTGGAGGCAGCGCGCACCTTCCTCCTGGCAATAGTCCAGGCGGCCGCCGACCGATAGGGCCGGGCTTCGGCCGCTAGTCCGATGGACCGAGGAGTGAGAACCGGCTTCTGAGAGTGGCGACATCTACCGCCTCACCCACCACGGTCAGGATGTCACCCACGTTCAGCTTCGTGTTGCCGTCGGGGAGTATCGACCGGGTACCACGTCGCACCAGCACGAGGAGAACGCGGCCCTGGCCTTGAAGAGCATCGGAGAGGGCGCGGTTGGCGATGGTTGGATTCGACATCCTGAATCGGGCCACGGTCAGCCCTTCATCCGTAGGGGTCAGGAGGTCTGACAGTGCGGGCTCTCCGTGAAGCGCCGCGAAGTCATCGGCGATGGCCGCCGCTGGGTTGACCACGGTGACCCCGAGGCTCTCAAACGCCGACACGTTCGATGGCTCGGCCACCCGGGCGAAGATACTCTCCACGCCGCATTCAGTCCGGGCCAGCTGCGCGACAAGGAGATTCTGCTCATCGTTGGGAGTGGTGAGAAACATCGCCACAGTGTCATCTGCCGATGCTCGCTTCAGCGTTTCAATTTTCGTGGCATCCCCGATCACGACTTCAAGCCCTTCTTCGCGGGCTTCGACTGCGCTCTCTTCGTCAGCCTCAATCGCGATCACGTGTTCCCCGCGAGCACGGAGTCGGCTTCCGAGGCGCCGGCCCGTCTCGCCGCAGCCGACGATGAGAGTGTTCATCGGATAGACCCTGAGCAGCTTGGAGATAACGCCTGCATATGCAGACTGTACGCCGATCGTTGTGATTATCACGAGAAACACGAGTCCGACGAATTCCTCCTGCTTCGGGCCCAGCGAAGTGCCAACCTGGAGTGCGACGATTCCGGCGAGCGAGGCAGCAACAACCCCCCTAGGAGCTACGACCGATAAGAAGGCCCGTTCCTGCCAGCTGAGGCGCGAACGCCAGGTGGCCGCGGCGATAAGAAGCGGTCTGCCAACAAGTACCAGGGCCAGCACCACTAGGATTCCGCCCGGCCACAGATCCAGGAGGCTGTCGAGGTCTACTTGGGCGGCGAGGAGCACATAGACGGTGGCCACAAGGAACGTCACCACCGACTCCTGGAACTCTAGCAGCGAATGTCGGTGCGGGACGTCCATGTTCCCGACGGCCACTCCCATGAAAACCATTGCTGTCAGCCCAGAGTCGCGCGCCATACCTTCGGCCAGGGCAAAAGCCGCTACTGCCACCGCGATGACGAGCAAAGAAACCTCCCGTCCGGTGAGACGGTGCACGATCCGTGGAATGAGCCAGACAACGATGCTGCCCGCAACTCCCGCAACGACGCCGGTGAGCACTCTTTCGATGACCCAGCCCGTCGGTCCGACCGGATCGAACGATTCAGCTAAAGCCAGCTGCAGAAGGAAGAGCGTCAGAAGGGCTCCAAGTGGGTCGATGATCACTCCTTCGCCCATGAGTGTTGAGCGAAGCCGATCGTTGACTTTGACAGAGTTCAGCAGCGGAGTGATCACGCTCGGGCCGGTGACGGACACCAGTGCACCGAAGAGAGCAGCCTGCCGCCACGGGAAGTCGACTAGGTAATGAGCGGCGAGCATTCCCACGATTGGGGTGATGAGCAGCCCGCCCACAACGATGTTTCTGACCGACGGGGCGACTGTCCGAACGAGACCCCAATTGAGGAGTGTTCCGCCTTCGAACACGATCAGCGCCACGGCAGCGACAACTGCGACGTCCGCAATATTTGGGAACGACTCGGGCTCGACCAGGTTCAGGCCATCGCCCCCGAGCGCGATTCCCACGACCAGCAGAATGACCGGAAGGGGGATGGGCAGCCTGCGCGAAATGATGCGCCCAGCAGCCCCTGCAATTCCGACAACGCCAAGCCCTACGAGGGCCGTTTCGACTTCCACTGGCCGAGTGTAGCTGAGGAGTTAGTGCTCGTCGTGGCGACGGCACGCGGTCAGGCAGGCTCTCTGGCACCCGTGCTTCACGGGTGATTCTGGAATGGTGGCGGTGCCTCTCCGAGACCGGTCGAATGTGTAGGTACCGTTGCTGGCCGCCGCCAGGACCATCAGTCCGAGAACCAGCGCCCCTCGACCGCGAGGGTCTCCCGCACCCCAAGGGAGTTGGCGAAAGCGCCGATCGGGTAAGCCATTAGCGGCCCCGCACTGAAGGTGCGCATGACCATGCTGATCATCCGTCCGTAATACTCCGGCGAGGCTTCGTCCATGAGCATTGTGTTGTTGATGGTCTGGTAAGCGGTGAGAGTTAATCCCAGCAGAATGATCGCTGCCACCGCACCCGAATAGCCAAACGCAGCGCTGCCAATCGCCAGCGACATCAATCCGAGACTGCTAACCACACCTGTTACCCATTGGATGAGGGGCTTTCGCTCGAAGTTAGTAAGAGTGACCACGCCGACCGAGCCGACGAGGGCACCAATGTCGGTGAACGACTGCAGTGCCCCGAAGGCGCCGGCGGCCCGACCAAGGTCCTCCTGCACGAATCCCGCAAGGAGGAGCTGGTAGGGCATCGCGAACAGGGCGATCGCTGCCATCATCAGGAGGAGCCTTCGAATCCGGGCATGACTTGTGGCGTACCGCATACCATCGACGATCTCGGCCAAGACGTTTCCGGTCTGGTCTCCCCGTCCTCTCGGGTTGATCCGAGACCGGTGGGAACAAGCAGAAGGATGGCAGCCGAAATGACGAAGAGACCTGCCTGGCTGAAGTAGGCGGTCTCGATTCCCCTAGGCGGCGTCGATCGCTCCAGCAACCGCAGGACCGAATAGCCTGGTCCCATTCATGGAGGCGTTCGACATCGCGATGTGGCGCTCAGCACCTGATCTTTACCGACCACCTGGGCCATGAGAGGTGTACGGGCGGGCGTACCAAGCGACATCACCGTGCCCTGGATGAGGCCGACCATGAATAACAGTTCGATGGTGATTGTATCTGTCGCCACCAGGATCGCAGTTGCCAGGCCGAGAAGCCCCGTTGACCCCTGCGTCATCAGCGTCAGGTTTCGCTTGTAAAACGATCCGCAAGAGAACCCCTAACGAGCGTGAAGAAGAACATGGGAAGAACGAACGAAAGCGCTACC
>DASCML010000064.1:0-13370 GCA_036010925.1 Dehalococcoidia bacterium
TTCCTGGCCGATCGCCCGATCCTCATCCTGGACGAAGCCACCAGCTCGGTCGACACCCGTACCGAGCTGCTCATCCAGCACGCGATGGCAGCGCTTCGGTCGCAACGGACGAGCTTCGTGATCGCCCACCGGCTCTCCACGATCCGGGATGCCGACACGATTCTCGTGATGGACGGCGGTCGAATCGTTGAGCAGGGCAACCACGTCGAACTCATCGCTCGCGGTGGTGCCTACGCCAAGCTGCACAACGCGCAGTTCGTAGGTGAGATCGCAAGAATCGCGTAGACGACGGCAGCCGTTCTGACGGCAAAGGGCCGCACCAGCGGAAGGGGAGGGGTGTTCGTTCTGATGTGCAGCTGAGGGCATGCGACAGGCAAAAATGAGGAGTTCTCATCGCCAGCGCCGTGAACTCCTCGGCGGGCCATGTTTCCGAGGTGATGCTCATCGGGCCGCGGATTGTCCTGGGCCCCGCAACTGGGTTCCTTCCGCATCCGGTGCAGCCTGCTGACCTTCGCCGCTGTGGGTTCGCCACCGCGATCGTTGGGATCCCGACTGTGCTCGACTACGCATTGAGCTGGAGCTTCTATTGGCCGTATTCGGAAGCGGCCGACGAATAGCCGCACAGCTTCACCATGCCCTCCGACGTAATCCGCCCAGTGGCCGTCGCTTGAGCCCGAGTTCGCGATGTCGAGGGTTCGATCCCCTTCTCCCGCTCCAGACTCACTCCGATCTGTTCCTGCATCACGCCGCTGGGCTATCCTAGCCGCGGAGGCGCCTTGAGCGAGATCCTGCCGTCGCTGCCACACCACCCGCATCCCGCGATCGAGGTTGCGGGGTACGCCGTGCGTGTCGACGGCCTCGTAGGGAAGTCGCACGCGTTGTCGCTCGACGCACTCCGCATCCTGCCGCAGCACGAGCTCGTCGACGACTTCGCGTGCATCGAAGGTTGGGTCGTGCCGGGCCTCCGCTGGCGCGGGCCTCGGGTCGATGATGTGCTCGCCCTCGCCGACGCGGCTCACGGCGCCGGGTGGGTCCAGGCCTCGGCGGCAGACTTCAGCACGCCGCTCGCGCGGGCAAACCTGAGCGATGCGTTGCTCGCACTCGAACTCGGGGGAGAGCCGCTCCCGGTAGAGCACGGCGGGCCCGTTCGCCTCGTCGTCCCAGGCAGCGTCTGCTACACAAGCCTGAAGTGGCTAGATCGCCTCGAGGTCTGCGACTCGCCTGACGAGGACACGGCTCGCGAGACGGCACTGCGCCGCCTCGGTCGTGATCCGGGTTAGCGCTAAGCGATCCTGTGCGTGTGGGTGTCGAAAACCCGTCGTGCTGGATCATGCCGCTTCTCAGCGCGCGCCGTGATCGAGTCCCCACCGGGCGCTCGCGGGCTGCCGAAGAGGCCGCCACGACGCTGTGCGGGACAGGGCGCGGGGTATCCCTCGGGAGCGCGGTCTGCTCTGATCGATGACATGATCATGGTCGATATCTCCGCCGTGTCGAAGTACTTCGGGGCAAGGCCTGTGCTCGAAGGGATCTCGTGCCAGATCCGCCGGGGAGAGACGGTCCGATTGGTGGGGCCCAACGGCGCGGGCAAGTCGACCCTGTTCAAACTGCTCTCCGGGGAAGAACCGGTCGACGGCGGGACCCTCACCTTCGCCCGGGGCACGACCGTCTCTCCCCGGCGCAGCGCCCGGCATCTCGGCTCTAGATTCAAGAAGAGTGGTAGGCCCGGAGGGATTCGAACCCACGACCAATGGATTAAAAGTCCACTGCTCTACCGCTGAGCTACGGGCCCACGAGAATCATAGCCCGCACGCCGTAACCGGCAGCCTGTGGGCGAAAACCTCGTCATGCCAGATCCTGCAGCATCTCAGCACCCATTGATGAGCCCGCGGCAGCGCGTGGCTCCTGGCGATTGTTCGGGGGCGCGGGGGGTCGAGCAATTCCGACGGGCCGGACCGCCCCCGGAGGGACGGCCCGGAAGCCTCAGAGTTCAAGAGATGCTAGCTGACGTTGACTGCGATCTCCCAGGCCACCGGACCCGATGAAACTATGGCGATCTAGTACGCCTGGCCTGTTCACAGAACCACCAAGTCGTTCGGTGACAGCTCACCATAAAACGTGTCGCCCTCAATGTGGCCCGTGACCTCAAGGGACTGCGGAATTCCGACTTCCTGCTCGGTCTCCGGACACTGCGTGGCTCCGTCGTAGTCGAGGATAAGGTCGACGGTGCCCGTGACTTGCGTGCCGTCGACGGTCAGATTCGACGCACTTGTAGGGCACGAATAACGCATCCATTCTGATTTCGATGCCGGCTACGTCCGAATCGGAGTCAAGGTTATGACGGATGTGTTCTTGCGCCCCTACGGGATCAAAAGTACCCAACCCCCCGCTGCGGTAGAGTGTGATCGTGGTCGACACAATTATTTCAATTCTGATACTTGTTGTTCCCGTGGCGGTCTTCCTGGCCATCCGGTTCGCGAACCAGCAGGGAAGCAACAAGTATCACTGGCCCCGGCCCAAGAAGGTCGAGACTCCCGAGTCGAATATGCCGACGACCACAAAGCGGGCGGAGGCCAAGACGGTTTCGGGCCCATCGTGCGGTCGTGACGTCACCCACGCGATGCTTACGATCATTGGCGCCCGCAACTCCTGCAAACACTGCGCAGCACTGCCGCGCTAAGAACCAACGCAGATCCCCGACCTCCTCGCCGAGGCCGAGCGGATCGTCAACGAAGAGCAGGATTGACCGGCTGACCCGCAGGGCGCCGAGGATAAGATCGGAAGCCTGGCCTACATCACCTGTGGCGCCCCAGAACTCCATTCGAACCTAAAGCGGGACGCGGATCCATTAGTGGCACCCCGCACGCGCCGACGGGCAGGAAGATGACCAGCTAGGGTCTTATATGGCGGCCCATAAAGACCCAATCCAGACCTTCGTGGGCCGCCCGACCTGTGTTCCGGCGGGACCGAGTTCCAACAAATCTTCGTTGAACTCCCAGCCTAGCTCACCCTCTTACGCGTCTGGCAATTTCGTCGGCCTTGCGCCGTTGGCGGGCTTCTCTTGCAGCCCTGTTGGGGATGTGGTCCGGAGCTTTCTCACCGCTCGCAAACAGTCCTTTCAGTCCCCCGCGCAGGCGTTGCGCGAGTGGTCCGCCTTGCTCGCCTTCTTTGCGATCCGGGTCGTCGTAGTACCCGTGAGTGACGCGTGGCCATTCGGAGGCCAACTCGGCGCCCAGGAGCATGATGTTAGCATTTATGTAAACGAAGAAGAGGAACGCAATGACCGTCCCAAGAGACCCGTAAACAACATCGTAGTTTCCGAAATGGCTTAGGTAGACAGCGAATCCGTTCTTGACCACTTCGAAAAGGACGGCCGAAAGGAGAGCGCCCGGCCAGACCGATCGCAGCCTCGTGTTCACGCTCGGTACGAATCGGAACACGACAAGGAAGGTAGCGAACGACAGCATCAACGGAACGATCACCGCCACTACCTCCAGGCTGAACGTGGTACCTGAGCCCAGGGGCCCGAGCGCATCTGAGAGACCATTGCTGACTCGCCGAACAACCTGCAAAAGCACCGTTACGCCTACCGACGCACCCATGAGGCTGGCGACAAACAGCATCATTAGCAGATCCAGCAGCTTGCCGGTCAGGAACGGGCGTCGATAGTCGGTATCCCAGGCCTGGTTGAGCGCTCGCCGAAGCGCACCCATCATGCCTGAAGCCGACCAGGCAAGGCCGATGACACTGCTGAACAGTCCGACCACCGATACGGCCGTCGTCAGGCTACCGACGGCATCTTCAACGTCCTTTTGGCCTTCTTCCTCCGAAAGAGGCAGCAATTCGAACAGATTTTCCACCAAATCCGCGCGCAGGCTATCGTCCGTAAGGACTAGGCCCGTGAAGGCGATAAACAGGAGCGTGAGCGGGAAAATCGAGAAGAGAACATAGTACGAGACCCCGGCGGCAAGTTGTGGACATTGATCGTCCATGAACTCGCGAGCCGTTTCGCGCACAAGCGTGCGGACATCGCGCCACCACCACTCTACGCTCACCAGCCACCAGTGGCGCCAATAGCCCGGGTCGGAGCTCATAGGATCAGTTCGCGCCCTGCAAGAAGATAGAGTGACCAACCTACAAGCATCTGGTTGCGAGGAAAACTGGTAGTTCGTTGACGGGCGATGTTGCACTCGCCAAGATGCTCATAGCGAAAGCCACATCGAAATGAAACCTAGAACATGAACGGAGATAAGTCGAATGGTCAATGAACAGGAAATTGGAGCACGGGTCAAGAATGGCATCATCGGAGTGATCCGTGGTTCGGGCGAAATCACACAGGCGGCGGTCGGGACGGTAGCCTCCACCGTGCAGTCTGCCATTACGGGGGCAGGCGAAACCGGTGCGAGTGCGGCGAATCTCGCCGTCGGTGCCGTCAAAGGTGCGATTGGAGCGGTCGGAGATGTCGGTGGCCAAGCGTCTGAGACTGCCGCTGACACAGTGACCACAGCAGTTGAGTCCGCCAGCAAGGTGGGCTCCTCGATCGGGAACGCAGCCAAGGGTGCAGTAATTGGCGCCGTACGGGGCTCAGCGGAAGTGGGCACCGAGTCACTGGAGGCAATCGGTCAGACAAGCAGGAGTGCGGTTGGCGAAGCAGCCGCCGTAGGCGCCGACCTAACGACCGCTGCAATGGGCGCCGTAGAAGGAGCTATCGAGGCTGCCAAGGGCACTGCCGTGAGCGTGGAGGATGCCGCATCGGCTGCAGCGACCGGCGCCATCGAGGCGGCCGGCGAAGTCGGCGAGGCGGCTGCCATCCGCGTTCGTCGTTCAGTTGAGGGCACCATTCAGGGCGTGAAGGTGGTGGCGAAGACGACTATTGGCAAAGAAGGTGGCTCGTCCAGCTGAACATACTCCGGAGTCTGGGGATCCTGAGTCCCTTCAGAGGACAACGGTCTTACGGTGGACGACGGACTTTCCGGCCTAGTGCCGTCGTCCATCGTGAGCTTCGATATCCAAGCATCAGGGCCGTGCGAGGGAAGTTGATCGCCCGGCGAACCAGACCCTTTGACTAAGAGTCCACTGCTCTACCGCTGAGCTACGGGCCCACGAGAAAGATAGCCCGCATCCCGTAACCGCAGCTGCACGGAGCGCGCCGAGTTGCCACCAGGAAGGGCTGTGTTCGCGCCGCGGCCAATGCCAACCGAGAGGTCCGGAGGCTGGGCATCCTGGTTGTCCGAACTGAGTCGCACCTAATCGACATCGGGCAACTCGCTCCGAACGACTGCGACCATAGGGCCGAATTCGAGGCATTTATCCGGGAGGTTAGGCTGCGCCCTCAAGACGGAGAATAACTGTCGGAAACAGGCCTAACATCCGCCTCGTTCTTGGCGAAAGCTGGTTCGCTTACCGGGATCCCGCGGTTCCCTCGCGTTTCTCACAGATCACAAGGCTCATGCCCGAGCGCCCGAATCCAGAATTGCCTGGGCGCTCCGGTCGGCGAGCATGTCGAAGAGCGACCACGCCGTTTCAAGGAAGGTCTCGAACTGCTCCTGATCCTCGTACCCTTCCGAACCCTCGGCCTCGATTTCGCCCAGGCCGCCGGCGCCGTTACAGGGAATCCACAGGCTCACCAAGAGGCCCGTCCGGTAATCGGCCTGGCACTGTTCGAACGTGTAATCAACGACACCACTCTCACGGAGAGTCTCGTAGTAAAGCTCGAGCAGCTCGCTCTCGAGCGAGCGGCGAAGCTCCGTGGTCAGACTCTGCGAGATGAAATATGCCAGGTCCTGCAAGCCGGAACCGGTGCTTACCAGCTGCCAATCAATGGTGACCAGCTCGTCGTCAGTTCCGAGGTCGCCGAACATGAAGTTCTCGAGCCGATAATCACCGTGGACCACTGTCGAACCATTTGTCGCCGCTGCGAGCATGAGCTCAGGGATCCGCTCATTGAGTGGCTCGGCGGCCGAAATGAACTCAGAAGAAAGTCTGCTCGCATAGCGTTCACGGAAGGCAGGCCAGCCGGCCTTGAAACGAGGATGAATCAACTCCGTCGCCATGCGAGCGGGACTAAGCAGCCAGGGAAGCTCCTCGAGACGCCTGCTGTTCCACCAGTGGGCATGGAACCTGGCACAGTCGCGTGCGATCAGGCGGGCTTCGTCCGGGCTGCAGGATTCGCGCTGGTCGAATACCCGGAGTCCGATCAGCTCTTCGATAAGGAGACAGAATTTTCGATTCTCGAGATCCATCCCGCCCCAATGAGGCTTTGGAACGCGAATCGGGATCTCCGCCGACAGATCCCGGTACCACAGGGTCTCGTTCGAGTACATCAAATCGACCATCGCCGACAGTTCTTCGTTGAGATTAAGGAAGTGTGGCAGCTTTGCGATCAGCGACGCAGGGGCTTGCTCCTCGGGGGCACCGTACGTCGGCACGACACGCAACGTGACACCGGCGAAGCCCCTGCCGAGTCCAATGTCCCCCACTTCAACACTCGTGACGGTATTCGCCGGGGAGAGATCACCGCTTTCGTGCAGGGCCGAAGTCAACCAGTCAGCCGTAATCTCGGTGCCGTCGCCCGGCACGTGTAGTTGCGTTGTCTCATTCATCGTCTGCCTCCGATCCCGGATTCTACTGACTCCGGGACCCGCTTTCAGACCGCTGTGCCAACATCGGCCACCACTTATGCTGGGCTGACCGGGAAGGAGCACGTAGATGGACGGATTCCTCTGGGTATTGCAGTGGGGCCTCGCGGGCGTCTACTTCATGGCTGGCGCCATGAAGCTGATGTTGTCGTACGACAATCTCGTAGCCAACCCCCGTACGGGCTGGGCGGAGGCCTTCGCCCAGCGAACGGTCAAACTCATTGGCCTCGCCGAGGTCGCCGGAGCGATTGGACTGGTGCTCCCACCGCTGATCGACATCGCTTCGTTCCTGTCCCCGCTGGCCGCCTCAGGGCTGGTGGTGCTCATGCTGGGCGCAGTCGCGATCCACTATCGCCGCGGCGAAATCCCGATGGTCGGCCTCAACCTCGTGCTGGGAGCGCTGGCCGCCACCATCGCCATCTGGCGCTTCGGGCCGGAGTTGTTCTAGACGCCGTCGATTCAGCGCGGGGTTTATCCGGGGATGGAATTGAGAACCGGCATAACCTCCGGCTGCCCGGGGTCGGTCCCCATTCCCAGCAGGATCGGCATGAGAACTTGCCCAATCGTGCCGAAGTCTTCATGGGACTCCCAAAACATCAAACACCTGCACTCTGGCCTTCTCGTCGAAGCGCAAATGGTGCAGCCGGCCCTTGGGGAACCAGCGCCTGCCGCTTCGAGCTTCGCGGCAAACGAATGGCTTCTTCAATCAACCCGGGAAAGGCAACGTGCCTCCCAGCAACGCGACTATCCCTGGACGCGCCGCCACTTGTGCAAGCTCACCATCTCCCTCGGCGGTTTCTGGCGACTGCCGACTTCGACGTACGAAACGTCTGCGACATAGATCGAGCCCTCGGAATCGACGGCTACGCTGTGGGGCCACAGGAACTGGTCGGGGGCCTCGCCCGGCAGCGGGTTGCCCACCCGGTTAATCAGCTCCCCGTCCTTGGTGTACACAGAGACGCGATGCCCGAGATTCGGTACGCCGAACTGCACCGGCGGCGGGCCCTGCTCGGCCACGTACACGCTCACGTCTTCGCCTTCGCCCCTGACCCTGACCGCGACTGCCTTGTGGACATGCCACTGGCGGACGAATTCGCCCTCAAGCGTGAACACCTGGACCCTGTGATTCTCGCGATCGCAGACGATCACGTGGTCGTCGTCGAGGATATCGATATTGTGGGGCAGGCTGAACTGGCCCGCGTCCGCGCCCGGCTCTCCCCACGACAGGATGTGCTCCCCGTCCGGGCGCAGCCGGTGGACCCGAGAGTTGCCGTAGCCGTCTGATATGAAGATTTCACCGGTCTTCGGGTGTACGGCCACGTCGGTTGGGCGGTGGAACATACCGCCGCTCTGCCGCGGGACAGGGACGCCTGTGCCAATGGTCTGGAGAGCTCTTCCCCGGCGGTCACACTTGTATATACGGTGGCCCGTGACGTCGACCAGCCAGATGTTGTCCTCTTGGTCCACCCGAACAGAATGAGCCCAGATATAGCAGCATCCGTCCCACACTTTGACCGGGTTTCCATAGGGGTCTTCGACCTCCTTCATACCGGCGAATGGGGTTTCGTTACCCCACATGTGCACCAGGTTTCCCGAGGAGTCGAAGATGATAACCGGCATATTCCCGCGGTTGAACACGTACACGCGATCCTCGGAGTCCACTGCGACAGACGTGGCCTCCCTCAACCAGATACCGTGGGGCACCTTGGCCCAGAAGCCAACAGGCTCAAACACGGTGTCCTTCGTCACAGGTGCAACCATCTCAATCCCCCTCCAGCCGGTCCTGAAAGCCCAACTCGGCGGCAAGCTCACGGTAATATGCAACCACCTCCGGGTGGTACGGAATCCCTCTCTGCCTCCGCTCAAGTTCGTTCTCGTGTGACTGGAGACCGGCATACACCACGCGAGCTTCACCGGGAGCCGGTGGAGTGTCCTGCAGCCCGCGAAGATAAATGTCCATCTGTGTCTTGAACCCGCCCGAGTCGGTGAAGGCGTCGATTCGGTAGGCGAGGAAGTGATGCGAGACGTCCCTTTTTGCCTGGAAGCCGGGACCGGTGCCCGCGAGCAGTCCGCTCAGAACATCCACCATCATCGCGAGCGAGAAGCCCTTGTGGGATCCGATGGTCCTGGTACCGCCGAGCGGCAGCATCAGGTAGTCGTCGGTCACCTCCGACTCATTCATGCGAGGTGTGCCGTCCGCGTCGGCGACCCAGCCACCGGGCACTGTGGCTCCAAGCCGCTTTGCCAGTCGAATCTTGTTCCCGGCAACGGAACTCATGGAGGCGTCGAATACGAATGGGGGCTCCCGTTCAGCCGGCACAGCCACCGCGAGCGGGTTGAGTCCTACCATCGCCTGTGATCCAAAAGTCGGAGCAACGCTCAGACCTCCAACCGTCATGGCGATCCCGATCATGTCGTGTTCGAGGGCGAGCCATGCATGGTAACCGGCAGCGCCGAAGTGTCGGCCGTGGGCTGCCGTAACGGCTCCAATGCCGTGATTCCGGGCCTTCGCGATGGCCATCCGCATCAATTTGGGACCGACAGCAAGCCCCAGTCCCGAGTCATTGTCGACCGTGGCTGTAGCGCCCGCTTCGCGGAGAACCCGGAGCTCGGGCTTCGGGTTGATCGTCCCCTCCCTCAACCCTCTCACGTAGGCCGGCATCATGTTGCTCGCTCCGTGAGTCTCGATTCCCCTGAGATCCGCCCAGATAAGGACGTCGGCGGACTGCCTCGCATCGGCGGCCGACATGCCGAGCGCGCGAAATATCTCGACGATCGTCCCACGCATAGCCCCCGCGTGTACACGAACCGCGATTTCATCCGGGACCCTTAGCCTTGCTTCGACCACGGCTTCTCTCCTACTGGGTTATCGGGAAGACTAGCAGTCGCTCGGGCCGGAGAGGGGAGTCCGGGCCGCCACTCAAGGCGTACGATTGGCGCATGGCCGGGTTGGCCCCTCCAGGACCTGGTAGCAAACCGAACCATGTCATCCTCGATGGCAGCGACCCTCGCGACCGCAGCCCGGCACCAGTGGTCCATCATGTTTGCCGCGGTTCACCAACTGGAGTCCGTGCGGAATGGGATTCCGTAGTCCGGCCTCGTTCACCGGTGGAACGAGGCCGCAGGCTTGTTCGAATCCTAAGGGTGCCCCCGGCCCGGGCATCACAGTCACCTACCCGCAACCTTCGGAAGAGATCTGGTTACAGTCCGGTGCTCCCCTTTAATCAGGGGGTCGATTCGCCGACTCTGATAATTAATCGGGCTGCCCTTGGCTGAGATAGTTGCCTCGCGCTGCTTTCGGGGCGCCCGAAGGGGAGAGGAGCGCTTAAGCCGGCAACGGCGGAACCGGGAGTTTCGATCGTGTCGGACGAGCTGGAAGAGTGCCAGGCGCACTCTGACCAACGAAACAGGCAGCCCCTCAGGCGGCAACCAGCCATGGGCGGGGAGGTTTTCGCGACGAATAGGAGTGGGATTGCGAATTGAGGCCCTCGAAGCAATTAAAGCGACCAGGCAACGAAACGCCTGGATTCTCGCAACAGTCGCCGGAGTTCATCTCGCGGTCGTCGGGTCACTGCTTCTCTTTTCCGGCACCAACCGCTTCCTCGTGTTCGCAGGGTACCAACTGCCACCACTCGTTGCGCTACTGGTCGTAGCGCACGAGTTCAGGCGGAACCTCGGCTCCGAACGCGTGGGCCTGGCAGCCGTAGCGGGCTTCCTGCTTGCCTGGTACGCCGCGGCCTGGGTATTCGGTCTCCAGGCTCTCCGGGGAGCCGAACTCGGCTTCCCCGGTGCCGCGGATGCCTTCTACTACACAGGATACGCCTTCGTAATCGCGGCCGTACTTCTCCTGGCGCCGCCAAACGCCTTCCACAATTCACGACGCTCTCTTGAGGCACTCGCTGTTACCGTCTCCGCAGCGGCGATGATCTGGCAGTACATCGTCCCCCAGGCCACATCAGACGAAGCCGGGTTGGCTGCCATCGTAGCTTTCGGCTACCCGGTACTCGACATGGCCCTCCTCGTTGCCCTGGTCATGTCGTTCATGGGCACGATCGGCGGGGCATTCGTCAGGACCATGCTCCTGGCGGGAGCCTGTGGCCTCCTCGTAGTCTCTGACACGTTCCTCGCGAGTGACGGAATCCGGAATGGTGGCACCGTCCACCTTATCTCGGGCCACGATATAGGAAGAATCTGCGCCCTCTGGCTGTTCGCCATAGCCATTGCTGTCGGCGACACCGCAAGCATCTCGATCCGACGGGGAGACGGAAAAGCCATGGCGTTCATGCAGGTAGCGCTGCCGTTCGCCGTTGTCGCCCCCCTTGCCGCAATGACCACACTGCACTCGCTACTAGGACAGCCAGCGCCGATCCTGACGGTCGGCACGTTTGTGGCCGCCACGCTGCTGATCGCTCGGCAGTGGCTGTTGAGCAAAGACAACCGGGAGCTCCACGGCTACAGGGAAAGGCTGCTCACATCACTCAACACGAAGACGATGGAACTCGAGCGCGAAATCGTCGAACGCCGTCGTGCCGAGGGTGCCCTGAGACAAAGCGAAGAGCGCTTTCGCGCCGTCGCAGAGCACCTCGACGAAGGCCTCTTCCTGGCGAATCTAGATGGCCGGATCGTCTACGCGAACCCGACCATGGCCTACCTAGCCGGCTATGAGCGCCAGGACTTTTTCGGCCGTCGCGCCCAAGACGTCCTTGAGCCCTGGCCGGAGTGGTTCGAGGTCATCGGGAGCGCCGAGGATTCGGAGGAAACCGCGCCGACAAGGAGTGAGGTCCCGAGCGTGACTCAAGACGGACGGCCAATCTGGGTAGAAACCTACGCCCGCCAGTTCCACGACGATGGTGAGGACGATGTGTCCATAATCGGCATCGCTATCGACGTCACCGACAGAAAGCTCGCCGAAGAAGAGGCAAAGAACCGAGCCGCAGAGCTGGCCCTTCACAACCAGGTGCTGGAGCAGCTGTCGACAAGCAGCGCATTCAGCGACCGCGGCCTCAAGGCGGCGCTCCGCGAGCTTGCAGACATTGCCGCGGACACGCTCGACGTTACCAGCGTCAGCGTCTGGCTGCTGGATGACTCGAGGCAGAATCTCCACTGCATTGTCCGCGGCCCGGAAAGCGCTGCGTTTGCCATCCCCGACCTGACGGTCGCCATCGAGTCCATCCCAAACTACGTCGAACTTATGAGGACCGACATCGCCCTAGCGGTCACCGACGTCCGCAAGGATTCGAGAGTTGCGGAACTCGCACCGACGTGCCTGACACCGCTGGGAATAGTTTCCATGCTCGATGTTCATCTCAGGCTCGTGGGCCGCGACGTAGGCATCATTCGCTGCGAACACACCGGAAGCCCTCGGATCTGGACGGCAGCAGAGCAGTCGCTGCTCACATCGATGGCAGGATTCGCCGCGACTGTCCTCGAGGCCAACGACCGGCAGGAGGCTCTCCAGGGGGCGGCCCGCCTGGCGGCCGTCCTGAGCGCATCGCCTGACCAGGTTGTCATCTGGGACGCGGGCGGCCAGGCCATCTACGTCAACGAAGCAGCGAGGCGCACTCTCGGGCTGAACGAAAGCGGCGATTCGGTCGAAGTCACCCTCGAGTCATTCCACCCGCCAGAGGTGATCCGGGATCTCCACCTCAACGCGTTGCCCACGGCACTAAACACCGGCCACTGGTCGGGCGAAACGACGGTCGTCGACGCGGAGGGCGCCGAGATGCCCGTATCGCAGGTGATCCTCGCTCACAGGGAGGGCGATGAAACTCGCTATCTGGCCACCGTGATGCGTGATATCAGCGAGGCTCGCAAGGCCGCGGACGAAAAGCAGAGGCTCAACGACAAGCTCCAGGAGGCTCAGAAGCTCGAGAGCCTCGGCCTCCTTGCCGGCGGAATCGCTCACGACTTCAACAACCTGCTCCAGTCCATGCTTGGTAACGCCCAGGTAGCGCGCATGACGACTCCGCTCGACGTCAAAGAGGCGCGCGAATCGCTGGCCGACCTCGAAACCGCAGCCCACAGGGCCGGCGATCTCGTCAAACAGCTCCTCGCTTTCGCCGGCGGTGGCCAGACTGGCGTGGCTCCAACGCAGGCATCTGAGTTGGTCGAAGAGACCGTCAGGCTGCTGCTCGCCGTCGTCACGCAGCACGCCACAGTCGACCTTCACCTCGCTGACAACCTCCCAACCATCGAAGCAGACCAGGTCCAGCTCCGGCAGGTCGTCATGAACCTTATGACAAATGCAGCCGATGCGATCGGCGAGCATGACGGACAGATCATCGTTCGAACGAAGATGATGAGCCTGAGCCGCAGTGACCTGCAGGACTGCTTCCTCGGCGAGACTCTCCTACCGGGGGATTACGTCGCGATCGAAGTCGGAGACACCGGGGCCGGCATGGACGCCGCTACGCTTAAGCGGATCTTCGACCCTTTCTTCTCCACCAAAGAATACGGCCACGGCCTAGGCCTGGCGGCGGTCCTAGGTATAGTTCGTACCCACGGTGGCGCGCTCAAGGTCAGCAGCAGCCCCGGTTCGGGAACGACCTTCACGATTCTGCTTCCCCCGCTGGTTGGCATTCGCCACGGAGACCGTAGCATCTCGAATCGAACGGCGGCCTGATTTCGCGCCGACCATAACCCCCGAAGTCCCAAAAGGAACGCTGTGCTTCTCCTCCGGCTGAGCCCGGCAGTGGTGGTGCGGGTGTAGAATCCGCCCGTTCAGAACCAAAAGAC
>DASCML010000065.1:0-28438 GCA_036010925.1 Dehalococcoidia bacterium
TGACCGATGTCGTCCCCCCTGTTGCGAGAACGGTCGAGGCCCCATCAGCCGTGGCCTCCACGCGAACACTACCGCACGTACCGCGGACCGTGTACGTCTGGGACGCACCATCGATCGGTCCGGTGTAATTGGAATGCGAACCAAGTGTGTAATCGATGAATGACCGAGTTGCGGTCGTGAACACATAGCCCTGATAGGTACCGGCGGTCATCAGCGCACCGGCTACCGGGACGGTGCTGCCGTTAGCATCCGTCCGATCCACGCAGTTCACGTCTGTAGCGGACGCGCCATCGTCACGGACGCACTCCCTAGGAGCCGTCGGAGTGGCAGTAGCCGGCGCTGCTATCCAGTTGTCGAGCTCACCGGTATTGGCAGTGAGGTTGGTACCAACAACACCGCTCGCAGCGACGAGCTTCGTGGAGTCGATGGTGTTCCACTCTTTGATGAGCGGCTGCGAGCCAGCGACGTTGTCCCAGAAGATGGTCTCGTCCGAGGGTATCCAGGTGGCGCTCACCGCCTGGTCGCCACCCTCGGCCGATGCCCACTGGATGCAGGGCTCGTTGTCTCGACCCGGGATGGCCTGCTTGTTGTTGACTGTCGGCGAGCCGGCCGTTGCGTTGATGTTCCAGCGGATGTTGGCGCTGTCTTCGAACTCGAAGGCGAGTTCGTCGGGATCTCCGAAGGGGGTGTCCAGCCACCAGACGTTCAGGCAGGCCCGGTGCAACGAGCCCCTTGCGTCGTCGGGATCGTGGAACACCGTCAGGACCCCGTTGCTGTTACCAGCAGCGTTCTCTGTGAGGTCGTCGACATCCAGGTGGCGGATATTGGCTGTGATCAGGCCGTTCGCCTCGGCCTCCACCAGACCCTGGACCTTAAGGGTGGTCTCGTCGACATCGAAGCTGCCACCGGGATCGGTGACCTTCAGCGCGATGGGGAACAATCCAACCTGCCCGACTGGCGCGGCCGGCGTGGAGCCGGTGGCGTCGTCGAAGTCACCGTCGTCATCGAAGTCCCACTCATATGTGAGTGCACCCCCGTCCGGGTCGGAAGAGCCAGTGCCGTCAAGCACAACCGTAAGGCCCACGGTGGTCGCGTATGGCCCGCCCGCGTCCGCGACCGGGAGTTCCATTGTGATGCGCCAGACCCCACGGCCTTGGGTGCCGATGTAAATGTGGATTACATCGGCAGGCTCATGATCAAAGTAGGCGAAGCGAGGTCGCGGAATGTGTGGGGCGCTCGACGCGTTGATGGGGTCGGTGAGAAGTGACCAGTTTGCGCCGCTGTCTGTGCTGAGGAAAACACCGGAGTCGATACCACCCGCAACAACAATATCCGAGTCCTCGGGGTCGAATGCGAACAGGCTCGGCTGCACATAGCCGATGAACTGAGCGCCTGCACTGCCACGTCTGGTTGTGGGGCCGACGCTGTTCTGATACTGGAACACGCCTCCGCCGGTCATGAAGGTGTCCAATTCGGGGTCGACATTCCAGTTAGTGCCGCCGTCCGTGGAAAAGACCACCTGTGGACCGCCCGCCGCCAGGTTGGACGCATAGATCCGCGTGGGGTCGTTGGGGTCGACCCCGAAGGTACCGAACCCGCCGGTGAGACCGTCGGTATTGTCGATGCGTACCCAGGCGCCCCCGGCGATGATGCCCGTGTAGGAAAACACGCTGTCACCGACCGAGCCGCCGCAGTCACCAGCCTGGACGAAGAATGTCGGTACTCCACCTGCGACGGCCGCCTGAACGTTGCAGATCGTTGCCACCCCTGCCGCCGGGGCACCGAGCGACGTCCACACAATCGGATTCGCGGTGATATTGGTCGTGACATTCAACCCCGTCGAGGTTATTAACGCGACCTGGTTCCCCCCGAAGCCTGCAAGACGCTCACCAAACGTGAATCCAGGGATGGTTCCCGTCGGATAGGTGTTGATGAAGGCGGCGCCAACGTAGCCGGGGTTGGCGAGCTTCAGTCGGTTAAAGCGCCCGGCGCTCCAGCAACAGTTGCTGCCCAGCACCCAGGTCGGTGCGGCCAGCATGTCGAAAGTGTCGCAGCACTCCGGGTTCGTCCAGACCGGTGGGTCGTTTGGTGCATTCTGAGTGGCAAGGGTGCCGTCGTCCTGGGTGCCGAAGTAGAGATCCTCGTTGCCGTCACCGGCCTGATTGGCGCCGGCCATAGTCCATGCCCAGAGGGCGTGCAGGCCGACGTTTGAGCGCAGCCAGACCGGGGCGTGGCAGCCCGGGCTCCCGGCTATAGTGTTCGTATGCGCACCGCCATCCGTCGAGTAAAGCAGCGGACAGGAGTCAACAGCGACTTGGCTATCAAACTCGAGGTCGCCCGCGTCCGCGTGTGCACCCGCCTGGGCGTTGGTCCAAGTCCCAGAGAGCGGGCAGCGGTTGGCGCCACCTGAGGCAGGGGCGGCCGGTGTTGTGCAGCTCGCGAGAAAGAGGTTAATGTCGCTGTACCAGAGATCGAACTTGTCGTTCCCTCCATTGTCGTTCGCGCGCTGGTTGGTAACCACAAACGGGATGCGTCCCTGCGCGTTTCGACTGCCCAGGTTCGTCCAGGTCGCGCCCGAATCATCTGATTCGTATACAAGATTGTCCGCAGCGACGATGAACAACACATAGGACTCGTCAGGCGAGGCGGCGATCGAACAGCGCCCGGACGGGATCGCTGCTGCGCCCCCGACCCACGTGGTTCCCCCGTCGGTCGACCGGTAGTGCCCGTCATCGCCGCACACGTCGACGATCGGGTTCGCTCCCCCAGAAGCCTGCACGACAACGTCCCAGACGGTGCACGCAGCGCTGCCGTCGGTGCAGTTGGAAACGCCCGGCGTCGGATCGACGAACGTCCAGGTCGTGCCGCTATCAGCAGAGATCGCAACCCCGCAGTTAGTACCGACGAAGACGTTATTCGTCGCGTCCGGACGGATGCCGATGCCGTAGGCGGATGGCTCCGCGCGCCGAGTAGCCGCGCAACCAAAGTTGGCTGGCGGCGTGGCACTCGCTGGTCGAGTCCAAGTTGTGCCGCCGTCGGTGCTGACTTCGATGCCGGCCAGGCTGTTCACGCGGCCGTCGTACCAGGAAGTCGCATAGACGCGGTTGGCGTTGCCCGGATCCACCGCGATATCCCACGTCACCGTGGGGAGGTGGTTGTCCAAATGCGACCAGTTGGCGCCGCCGTCGGTAGTCTTGAACAGGCCACCGTACTCGCTTGCAGCGTAGAAGATACTGTTGCTCGTGGGGTCAGTGGCAAGGCCGTTCACCCGGCCGCCGGTGGATGCGTTCGCGTTCGCGTTGGTCGAAGCATCGGGGTTGACGTCTGTTATCTTGGCTCCGCCGCCGGGCACCGCCTCGGATGGCGCCGCAAGAACGAGGATCCATACGATGGTCACCAGCGCTGCAGCGCCGAGCCAGCCGAACGTCCTCCCGAATAGGCGAGACACCGGCACCCCCCTGCCACTCATGAAGCTTGGCCTTCACGGAGAACACAGCTGTCCGTCTGAAGTCGGCGCGCTGGCCAGAGACACATCCGAGACACGCTCTTTGGAACCTTCTCCCCGCGCGAGCGAAGTTAGCGGCGGGCGCCGGTGCTTGTCAAACCCTTGTACTGGTCCCGCACGTCGGGCACTACCTCCAGCCTGCCCAGTTCCGACGGAACTGGGCAGGCTGGAGGTAGTAGGGATGAGGTTGTAGGTGTCCTCGTAATGGCGGAGTGTCAGCTCTAAGCATTCTCGGCGGCGATACCGCTGTTGAAGTCCGGATAGGTGCGAGACACGTTCACCGGGCGGCTGCACCGAATGTAGCCCCGGGGTACGCCGTGACCCGAGGGTTGTTTGGCCTGTGCTGCATTCACCTTGACGGTGATTGGCTTGCAGGGGCGGCTTCGCTAATTCGTCAATCCGTTTGAATGTCGGCAACGCATGTCGGCCCTTCAAACGCTTGCGCCGCTGCCGGTACCCATCCGTCTGAATGCCGGGTAATCACCGTCCAGAAGTGGATCGCCTGCCCCTCGAGGAATTCAAAGCGCAGCGAATCGGCGGAAGGAACAAGCTCCAGGGAGGCTTCAAACTGACCGGTTTCGAGACCACCGCGAGTTATGGTCACTGCGACGCGCTGAACCAGCCCCGGCTCCACGGCAGGTGTCCAGCGAAGCAAAGCGAACCCGGTCCGTAGCTTTGTCTCGCTGCAGCCGACTTCGGCCTCGAGGCCCTGCGCGGCCCTCGGCCCGCCGACAGGCAACAGCGGAGTGAAAACATTCTGCGTCGGTGGGGGCGTGTCGGCAGTGGTGGCCGTCCCCGCCGGAGCGGTTACGGAAAGCGGGGGGGTCGCTGAAGGTGACACGGGCGTCGGGTCTGCAGGTGGTGTTTGGGTGATTGCAGGCCTCGTTTGAGTGGAGGCGGGGAGAGACTGCGATACGTCGGGTGAAGTCGGTTCGTCGCCGCACGCGAGGGCTGCTAACACAATAGTGGCCAGCATCAGTCTCGCGATCCGGGGAAACGCAACCGCCACGTCAGGAGAGTACACCCGGTCCGGGCTGGAAAACGTAAGCAGAGACCGAGCCCGGCGAAGCAGAAGCAAAGTCAATGCCCATAGAGCTTGCGTCGCTGCTGCTGCTACAGCTGGTCCAATGACCCCAAGACATGCCCGGTGTTCGTCACGGGTACCGACTTCCACTATTCCGCGAAAGAAGGCACCGCTAGCGTCGCACTCGCCCCCCGGGGGGGCCACACTGGCCGAGAGTGCGGAGTCTGAAGTCCTTCATTCGGCCCCGAAGAGGCACTCCGGAGGAACCCTAGTGAGACCGTTCCTATATCTCGAGAGCCACGTTCATCCCATGTTTTGTGGCTTCGTGGATCCCTCGCGGGAGCCACGCCGAGCCGATGAGGAAAATCTCGGGGACCTTGTCCTTCAATCCCCGGTAAAGCCCGGTGTCGGGCGCAGAGCCGTAAACCAGTACGACGCTGTCGAAACCCTCGACCGTGCTGTTCAGCCCGGAATAGGCGGATCGAAGCTCGAGCTTGTCGCCGTCTATTCCGGCGAGCTGCAGGCCATAATGAATCTTCACGTCACCCTGCTCAAGGCGTTTCATCATGATGCCAATCGAGTAGCGATCGACGTCGGTTCCCACCTGGTTCCACTTGTGGAAGACCTCGACCTTCTTTCCTCTTTCGGCGAGATAGTCGGCCACGTTGATGGTCTCGGCGTGGTCTTCAGCACCGATGACGGCCACGCGCCCGTTGACCTCAGCCTTCCCGAGAAGGACGTCCCAGCCCTGAACGACATGGGGCTGGTCCACCCCCGGCACATCAGGCGTGATAGGAACCGACCCTGTCGCACAGACAACGACATCGGGGTTCAGCGCAAGCACGTCCTCAACCGACACTTCGGTGCCTAGGCGCAGATCGATTCCAAGCGAATTTGCCTGGTTCTCCTGGTAGTAGATGAAGTCCTCGAACGCTCCCCTGCCCGGGGCCTTACTTGCGATCCGAACCTGGCCGCCGAGCGACTTGTCTCTCTCGAAAACGGTGACGTCGTGGCCTCGCAACGTCGAAATTCTGGCAGTCTCCATGCCGGCCGCGCCACCTCCGACCACGACGACCTTCTTGGTAGTTTCGGCGGGCTTGAACTTCTCCTCCCAGACCAGCTCGTTCCCGATAACCGGGTTCACCGAGCAAACGGAGCGCATCATCGGGTTGCGCCCGTGAACCACCTGGCCGATACAGCGATTACAAGCGATGCACCGTCGCATCTCATGCATGCGACCCTCGCGCGCCTTGTTGGCGAACTCGGGGTCGGCAATGCCGGCGCGGGTCATACCGACGATGTCGGCGTATCCGCCACGAAGCAACTCCTCGGCGACAGTCGGTTCGTTGACGCGCCCGGTGAACAGAACGGGAACTGGTGCCACATCGACTTTGACGGCTTTCGCTACTTCGCGGTACTGAGCGGGATCGTAGTACGAGGGCATCACATAGGAGGGCACTCCCCACGAGTGCCCAACATCGAGGTCGACGAAATCGAGCAGACCTGTCTCGGCGATATAGGTCATCATCTCGCGCAGCTGAAGGAGCGTGTAACCCCCCTGTCGCGATTCAAAGCCGTTCACCCTCATCCCAACAGCAAGGCCCGTTCCGACCTTCTTCCTGATGCGCTCGAGTGCCTCGACCACGAAGCTAACGCGGCCTTTCTCATCCCCACCCCACTTATCCGTGCGGCGATTCGTGGCTGGGGAGAGGAACATCTGCGGCACCGTTTCGTGGGCAGCGTGGATTTCAATACCGTCGGCTCCTGCGGCGAGGAACTTCTCGGCCGCGGCAGCGTACGTGTCGAGGATGAACTGGATCTCACCCTCCTCAAGCTCGTGAGGAACGGGATCGTAGAGCTCTGTGGTCGCAATCGATGAGGCGGACATGGTTGAGTTGAGGTGCGTCATCTGGAATACAGCGACCGCCCCGGCGTCGTGAACCGCGTCGCAAAAAGTCGCAAGGCGCTCAACGAAGTCGGGGCGCTGGTAGCTCGCGAACGGCGAGGCGGCTCCGGAGTTGGTCATGTCCAGACCGGCCTCCGGAGGCACTGGTTCGTCCAAGCCCCAGGTCTCGTTGCCAATCCAGCCTGTGCCACCTCTTGCTTTAGCGACATGATGAGCGATAAAAGCATCGTCCGGCAGCCCATCCGCTCGTCCCGCGCCGATGGAATTCGTGGTCTCGGCGATCCTGTTCCTGACAGTCATCGGGCCAACCTGAATTGGCGAGAAGAGCTGGGGAAAGTTAGGGTTCGCCTGTCCGGAGTCGCTGTCCGCACTCATCTTTAATCCTCCTGCACAACCAATTGCGAGTTCTGGGTGAACCGATTCAAATTATTGCGCCGTAGTATACGCACCCGACGCGACCTCGCTCAGCACAGCGCCTTGGCCGGATCCGTTAGCACTCTTGACAGCAGACTTCCCATGGCGTTTACGATCGGGGCTATCCACGTTGGGCCCGAATACAGCCTTGGCTCGCTCGAAGGAGTGTGCGGTGCCGATTTACGAGTACACCTGCAGCAACTGCAAAGCGAAGTACGAACTCCGCGAGGGGTTTGATGCCCCGAACACGCACACCTGCGAGAGGTGCGAGAAGGGGACCGCCAAACGGGTCCTTCACGCACCCCCCGTCGTGTTCAAAGGGAGCGGATTTTACGCGACAGACAGCAAGAAAAAGAGCTCGGCCCACCTCGCTGCTGACGAGGACAACGACTCCGACTCCGGGAAAAGCGAGGCCGCGGCCGGCGAATCCGGAGACGAGAGCAAACCCGCGAAGTCCGAGAATAAGACCGCGGAAAAGCCGGAGAAGAAGTCCGGGTCCTCGGCGGCAAGCTAGCAGGTCGCACTCCATTGCGGGCAGTCATCCAGAGGGCCAGTCACGCTTCCGTTGCCGTTGACGGACGGATCGTCGGCTCGATTGGACAGGGCTTGCTCGTGCTCCTCGGAATCGAGCACTCGGACGACACCGCCACCGTGGAGCGAATGGCGGATCGGGTCACCGGTCTGCGGATATTTCAGGATGAAGATGGCCGGATGAACCTCTCCGTGCAGCAGGTTGGCGGAGCAGTGCTCTGCGTGAGCCAGTTCACACTCTGCGGCGACGTCCGGCGGGGGCGGAGGCCTTCCTTTCAGGCAGCCGCTGAGCCCCCGGTTGCCAGGGGCCTCTACGAGGAGTTTTGTGGGGCGGTGGAGCGCACCAGCCTGGTTTGCGAGCGAGGAGAGTTTGGCGCCCACATGGAGGTCGAACTCGTAAATGACGGCCCGGTGACCATCTGGATCGACTCCGAAGACCTCAACCGGCCGCGGCGATAGGACACCATCTCAGACCGTGCGAAGGTTCGGTCCGGCTTGCATCACCAACCGGGTAAGGTGAATGTATTGGCCATGCGGATGAGCCAGATGTTGCACAAGACGTTCCGGGAGGCACCGGCTGAGGCTGACCTGCCATCGCACCAGCTACTGATCCGCGCCGGGCTTATCCAGGCTCTGGCCGCCGGGTTGTACTGTTTCACGCCTTTTGGGTGGCGCGTCTTTCGGCGGATCGAAAACATCATCCGAGAGGAAATGGACAGGAGTGGTGCCCAGGAGGTACACCTGCCAGCCCTTCATCCCATCGAACTCTGGAAGCAGAGCGGCCGCGACCAGTTAATGGGGCTGACCCTCTTCAGGCTGACCGATCGGCGGGAGCGGGGCTTCGCCCTAGGCCCGACTCACGAAGAGGTCATCAGCTACCTGGCTTCGCGGACGGTGCAGAGCTATCGAGATATGCCGATTACCCTCTACCAGATTCAGACGAAGTTCCGCGACGAAACGCGCCCCCGGGGCGGGCTTATCCGCCTCCGCGAATTTACGATGAAGGACGCCTACAGTTTCGACGCCTCGTGGGAAGCGCTTGATACGTCCTACGACGCCGCTTTTGAGGCCTACGAGCGGATCTTTTCGCGCGCCGGCGTCCCGGTTATGCCGGTCGCTGCGGATTCGGGAGCCATCGGTGGCAAGGACAGCCAGGAGTTCATCTTTATCTCGGATAACGGCGAAGACGAGATCCTTATTTGCGGGCGCTGCGGATATGCAGCCAACTCCGAGAAAGCCGACTTGCGGAAGCCACCGCCAATCGCTTCTGATCCCCGCCCAATCGAGAAGGTGCCCACGCCCGGAGCAACGGCGATCTCGGACCTGGTCGAGATGCTCGGCGTCGAGGCAAAGCAAACGGCTAAGGCCGTCTTCAACGTGGCAGACGGTAAGCCGGTCTTCGTGGTGATCCGGGGCGACCTAGACGTGAACGAGGTGAAGCTGAAAAACGTGCTCAAAGCCAACGAGCTGGAGGCGATGGACGAATCGACCGTCATCAGCGCCGGACTCGTGGCTGGTTCGGCATCGGCCGTCGGTCTCAGAGGCATGAAGGTTATTGCTGATCCGAGCGCGGTCGAGGGGGCCAATCTTGTAGCAGGTGCCAATGAGCCAGACGCCCATTTCCTGAACGTCAATCACGGCCGCGATTGGACAGCAGATCTGGTGGCGGATATCGCACTAGCTAGGCCGGGAGACGGCTGCCCGGAGTGCGATTCGACCCTCGAGTCGCGCCGCGGCATGGAGATGGGACACGTGTTCAAACTTGGCACTACCTACAGCGAATCGATGGGGGTCGAGTTCGTAGATGTGGATGGCTCACGTAAGCCGGCCGTCATGGGTTGCTACGGGATAGGGGTGGAACGCCTTCTGGCGGCCGTAATCGAGGCCAATCACGACGAAGACGGCATCTGCTGGCCCGCCGAAGTGGCCCCTTTTGACGTTCATGTCGTGGTCCTGAATCAGGATGAGGATGCAGTGGCAGAATCGCTCTCCGCGCTCGAATCGTCTTTGTCCGACTTCGGGCTTAATGCGCTGATCGATGACCGGGACGAATCGCCCGGCGTGAAGTTTAAGGATGCTGATTTGATGGGGATTCCAGTGAGGCTGACCGTCAGCCCCAGGGCACTCGGCAAGGGCGGACTCGAAATCCGCGATAGAACCACCCGGGATCAGGATATTGTGCCCGTGAAAGAAGCGGGCACGAGGGCCAGGGATCTCCTGGCTCAGCACTGACCACGCTCCTGGCCGGCAATGGTCGATCTCGCGTCCTAATCGCTTCGAAAACAGGCCTCGTGAACGTGACGCTAAGGGGGGGGCGAGATAAACTGCTAAAGTGTTCGATCCATTCGACGCCTACCGTTCGACGGCGTCCAGGTGACCGCTTTCAAGTATGACAACCCAGCCTGCCACCGACCGTTATACGGCTGATCAGATCCAGGTCCTCGAGGGCCTCGAAGCGGTCCGTCGCCGTCCCGGTATGTATATCGGAACGACGGACAAGGCCGGTCTTCATCAACTGATCAAGGAACTCGTGGACAATGCTGTTGACGAGGCGATGGCGGGCTACTGCGATCGTATCGAAGTGGTCCTCGCGGCCGATGGCTGGTGCCATGTTTCGGACAACGGCAGGGGCATTCCGGTCGGGATACAAAGTCAGACCGGAACTACTGCTGTCGAGACGGTAATGACTGTCCTTCACGCCGGCGGAAAATTCGGTGGCGGCGGCTATAAAGTGTCCGGCGGCCTCCACGGTGTCGGAGCCAGCGTGGTGAACGCCCTTTCTAGTTCTCTGATCGTGGAGGTGGTGCCCGACCCAGAGACACAGGGCAAGCAACACGCGAAAAAAGTTTACCGCCAAGAATACAGCCGAGGGACCGCGCAAAGTGAACTGACACCATCCAAGAGCAGCGGGAGGACTTCTGGGACGAAGATCTCGTTCCTGCCGGACGAGGATATCTTCGACAGCGTGGACTTCGATTTCCGCATCGAGACCGAGCGCCTTCGCCAGTATGCGTACCTGACGAAAGGGGTCTGGTTCCGGCTCCTGGACGAGCGCGACGGGACGGAGCTGAACTTCTATTTCGAGGGCGGTATCAAGAGCTTCGTCCGCCATGTGAACGCAGACCGGACCGTCATAAATATCGATCCGATCTACATCGACAAGGATCTAGGTGGCACCGCGGTCGAAATTGCAGTGCAGTACAACGACTCCTACAACGAGTCGGTCTTTACCTTCGCGAACTCGATCAACACGATCGACGGCGGCGCTCACCTGACCGGCTTCCGTGCTGCACTAACACGCCTGCTGAACGAATACGCCCGCCGCCAGAAGCTGCTGAAGGACAGCGACCCCAACTTGTCGGGGGATGATGTTCGCGAGGGACTCGTTGCGGTCGTATCGGTGAAGCTTCAGGAGCCGCAGTTCGAGGGCCAGACCAAGACCAAGCTGGGGAACGCGGAGGTCGCCGGCCAAGTCCAGGGGGCTCTTGGCGAGGCGCTAACCCAGTACCTGGAGGAAAACCCCTCCGAAGCCCGGCGGATCATCGACAAGTGTCTGACCACGAGCCGGGCGCGCGAAGCGGCGCGGAAGGCGCGTGAACTTGTCCATCGGAAGAGCGCGTTGGAGAGCGGCTCGCTTCCAGGCAAACTCGCCGACTGCACCACCCGCGACCCGGAATCCGCCGAACTTTTCATAGTCGAGGGAGACAGCGCCGGGGGTTCCGCCAAGCAGGGCCGTGATCGCCAGTATCAGGCTGTGTTGCCACTCTTCGGGAAGATCCTGAACGTAGAGAAGGCTCGCCCGGACAAGATGCTCAACCACGAGGCGATTCGCCTGATCATCTCGGCGCTTGGAACCGGCATCCGTGAGTCGTTCGATATCTCGAAACTGCGTTATCACAAGATCATCGTGATGACAGATGCCGACGTCGACGGTGCTCACATCCGGACGCTCCTCCTCACATTCTTCTTCAGGAACATGCCTGACCTCATCACGTCGATGCATCTCTATATCGCCCAGCCTCCCCTCTACCGGGTAGTGCAGGGCAAGAACGCAACTTACCTGTACAGCGAAGAGGAATTGGCCACGTTCGCCAAGGGAAAGAAGAACGTGGCCGTTCAGCGGTTCAAGGGACTTGGCGAAATGAACGCCGATCAGCTGTGGGAGACCACCATGAAGCCTGACATCAGGACTCTCCTCCGGATTGACGTTCACGATCTAGCCGAGGCGGACATCGTGTTTTCGGAGCTGATGGGCGACGAAGTTTCCCACCGACGACGCTTTATCCAATCGCATGCGACGCAGGTGAAGAACCTCGACGTTTGACCCACCCTTCCCGCTCTCAGCACGGATGACACGCGCAACACCGGACCTGTAGCCTTCGTCCGTGTCGGCCAATGCCGCGCCGCACTTCGAAGCGGAGGATTGAGCCAGTGAGCGAACAACCGGTCAGCTACGTGAACGAACACATGCTCAGGGCAAAGGGCGTGTGGACCGATGAGCGCACGTCACCACCGATAGCCGAATCCGACATCAGGAAATGGGCCATCGCTACCTACTGGCCCGAAACCCCTCCCAGGCTGCACTGGGATGCAGAGTACGCAGCAAGCACTAGGTGGGGCGGCATCATCGCTCCTCCAGACTTCAATCCTTTTGCCTGGCCTATCAAACGGCCTACGGTCGACCCGCGTGCGACGCAAGGGGAAAAGCCTGACGGTTCAGCTCTCACGAACATGAACGGCGGACAGACCGACACCTTCGGGGTTCCGATGCGCCCAGGAGATGTGGTGACCAGCAGAACACGGCTGTTCGACTGGAATGAACGTGAAGGACGCCTAGGCCACACGCTCTACACGTTTATGGAGACGGAATGGCGAAACCAGGACGGCAATGTCATCAAACGTCGCGTTTCCACCAACATTCGCTACTGAGTAGGGAGGGAGGCAACTCATGACAATCAATATCTATTTTGAAGACGTGAATATCGGCGATGACATACCGGAGTGGTCGCGAACAACAGGATTCATGGAGTGGAACCGATACGCCGCGGTCAATGACGAGTTCGTCCCGTTCCACATGGAAGACGAAAGCGGGCGGGCCGCGAAGAACGAAGCAGGTGCCTTCGGCATGGGCAACCTGCGCTTTGCCTATCTCAACAACGCCTTACGTGACTGGATCGGAGACGAAGCCGAAATTCGTGAGGTTGGATGCCAGTACCGATCTATCAACCAGCAAGGCGACACCCTCACGGTCCGGGGCGCAGTGACGGAGAAGAAGGTCGAGGACGGAGAAAACCGGGTGAAGCTGGAGCTGAACGTATTCAACCAGGATGGAAGTCCGACCTGCCCGGCACATGCGATAGTCGTCCTCCCCAACCGTCATTGACGCTCCAGACAAATGATTCCGAACAGGCAGAAGTCGGGTAACCAGCTGACTGGCTGAGCCACAGTGCCTATCCTGATCCTGTGACTGAGCAGTATCACGCCTCCGACAAACGAACCGGCCTAGAGGTCAGCGTCACCGGCCAATTCCCGCCCCATCCCGACGATCGGGTGCGGATCGCGCGCACGACGCAGCTCTTCACAAGGCTGATGTCGACGATCCTCGATACGGAACAGGACTCGCTGCGCCGCGAGCGGTTCATGGCAATAGAGACTCAGCTGGAGCTCGCCGACGCGCTGATCCGCGAAGACATGGCCGAGGTTCAACGATTGGTGCGGGCCACGCTGGAGCGCATGGGTATCACGCCCGAGCAGCTGGACGAACTGGCCAAGAAGGTCCTCAAGGAGCTGGGACAGGATGAATTGCCTCCCGACTGGCCGGGCGGGCTGGGAGACCGTCCCCCCGACCCCGGACCGGGGCCCGGTCCGGGGTCCTAGCCCCTGGCAAGAACGATTAGCGCATGGCCGTTCTCGTGGGCCGTGTAGGAGCGAACGAGTTCCGCAACCTGATCCAGCTGGTGAAGGTATGAACGGGAACCGTACCTCGGCTCATAGTGGGTACGTCTATGGACGAGCCCCGCTTCGACGGCCCTCCACAGCTGAACGGCATCCGCGGTGACAGACTTGTGGGCAGCGAGCCGCCAGCCAAACTTCCGCCACTCTTCCAGAAATCCTTCTGCTCCTCCGCGAACGTCTTCTGGCATCTCCGTGCAGAGACAAATCTTGCCCGTGGGAGCTGCGACCCTGCTGAACTCCTGCGGCACCGCCATGGCGTCCAGACACCAGATGGAGGAGAAGTGGCCGTCCGGAAAGGGCAGTCTGTCGCTCGTGGCCACGACCCAGGAAACCGATCCCCCTCCGGGGCTATCCATTCCCACGCTGAGGAAGTCACGACCAACATCTGATGCGAAGGACACCGTGCCGGCATCCCTTGCCAGGAGTCGGGCGCTGGCGCCGACGAACGCACCAGCGTCAAGGACACGGGCACCGGCCCTGGGCTGGCTGTTCTCGAGGAGCCACTGTGTGGCATCGAGACCGCCAACGTGGCAGTGCTCTCCGAGAAAGTCGATCCACCAGGCCCCGTACGTTTTACCGAGCTGAGATAAGTCTGCCGCCATTGGCCTTGAATAACAGCGACCAGGGTGAGACACAACATCAGACCGGGCCAGCCGCTGGCCAAAGGTTTCTGCGGGACCAGGTCGTCGGAGCCGACCTGTGTCGGGTTCATGACGTTCAGGTAGACCACACGAAAAATCCCTGATCGGGAGGGGGCGGGTTAACGACCGGGGTCGGGTCGACGGTCGTGGCTTCAGGCGTGGGGCAACACTCGGGTCGACTTGGCCGCTCTGCCTCGTCGCAGGCAGCCGGAAGGACGACGGCCAACATGGGAAGGGTAAATCGGATTGACAGCATCGCTAACATCTTGCTTCACTTAGGCACACAGGCGAAGACGAAGACGAGTAACTGCCGGTACGATATTCAGCGAGCCCCGACGAGTGCGAGGGGGCACACACGACCGGCTGCGAAAATCCCTCCCGAGCCTCCGGCCGAACGCAGCACCGGACTGTCAGTAGATCCGGACGGAAGGCGACCGTTACCAGCGCCGGAGGCGTGTTAGCGCCTCGCTGAGGGCCCGTCGGCGGCGGGAACCAGGGTGGTACCGCGAGCGTGCACGCTCGTCCCTGGATGGGACGGGCGTTTTTTCTTGCCTGTCGCCAAATCGTGCACACGAAACGAATGCGACGGGAATCGCCCAGCGGTTCCCCTCAGGAGGCAGGCCATGTTCAGGGCAGTCGATCCGAAAGTGAACTTCCCGGACCTTGAGACTCGGATCATCGACTTTTGGCGCGAACACGAGATCTTCCGACGCAGCGTCGAAGAACGCCCGGCCAACAACACCTTCATCTTCTACGAAGGACCCCCAACAGCGAACGCGCTCCCCGGGATCCACCACGTACTTTCGCGAGTCTTCAAAGACCTCATTCCCCGATACAAGACGATGCGGGGCTACCGCGTGCCCCGCAAGGCTGGCTGGGACACTCATGGCCTGCCGGTCGAGCTTGAGATTGAAAAGGAGCTGGGACTCTCGTCCAAGCCCGAAATCGAGGCATTTGGCATCGCTGCGTTCAACGAGCGTTGTCGCGAATCGGTGTCCCGCTATGTCGGCGAGTGGGAGAGGCTCAGCGAACGAATCGCTTTCTGGGCCGACATGGAGCACCCGTATATCACCTGGCACAACGAGTACATCGAGACCTGCTGGTGGATCTTCAAGCAGCTCTGGGAGAAGGGCCTCGTTTACCAAGATTACCGCAGCACGCCCCACTGTCCCCGCTGCGAGACCAGCCTCAGCGACCACGAGGTCGCCCAGGGTTACGAGGAAAATGTCCCGGACCCGAGCGTCTTCATCAAATTCAGGGTGACAGACGAAGCACTCATCGCCCAGGGCCACCCGGAGGCGATGCCCTTAGGTGACCGCGCAGCCATCGTCGCTTGGACGACTACCCCGTGGACGCTCCCGGGGAACGTCGCACTCGCCATCCATCCCGAGGCCGAATATGGGATGTACAGGCGAGACGGTGAATTCCTTGTCGTGGCGACCGATCTGGCCGCCAGCGTTTTCGGCGAAGAAGCCGAAACGATCGTCAAGCTCAGGGGTTCGTCATTGGTCGGACTCCGTTACGAGCCACTCTACCGCCCCGAAGACCACGGCAGTCGGGTTCTCCGGTTTGATGCCGAGGGGAGGCTGCGCCCAATCCCTGACGGAGAATCTACCGAGGGGCTTCGGACGGTAATTGCCGCCGACTACGTGTCGTTGGAAGACGGGACCGGCGTTGTCCACACTGCTCCAGCCTTCGGTGGGGAAGACTTCGACGAGGGCAAGCGTCACGGGCTGCTCTTCGCCCAACCCCTAGACCTCCAGGGAATAATGGCCGACGGGCTTCCCGGCGAAGGCAAGTTCGCCAAAGACGCAGATAACGATGTTCTCGACGATCTCGAGGACCGGGGGCTTCTTCTCCGGCGCGAAAGCATCAAGCACACCTATCCCTTCTGCTGGCGTTGCCGGTCACCCCTGCTCTACTACGCCAAGCCAAGCTGGTACATCCGGACAACCGCCGCGCGCGAACAGCTAGTGGAAGGAAACCGGCGTATCAACTGGCATCCCGAGCACATCAAAGAGGGCCGTTTCGGGAACTGGCTTGAAAACAACGTCGACTGGGCCGTCAGCCGCGAGCGGTACTGGGGAACGCCGCTCCCGATCTGGCGCTGCACCGAGTGTGGCGAAGACCAGTGCATCGGTTCGTTGGCTGCGCTCATCGACCAGGCGGCGGACCGCACCCAGGCGGAAGCTCTCGAGGATCTCCATCGACCCTTCATCGACGAGGTCCAGGTCCGCTGTGACAACTGCGGAGGCTCCGCCGTCCGCGTCCCGGAAGTTGCGGACGCCTGGTTCGATAGCGGTGCGATGCCCTATGCGCAGTGGCACTATCCGTTCGAAAACCAGGACGCCTTCGCGCGTAGCTTTCCCGCCGACTTCGTCTGCGAAGGCATCGACCAAACGCGAGGCTGGTTTTACACCCTCCATGCAGAGGCAACGATGCTGAACAGCGTCGAAGCCGTGCTCTCCAGCATCAGCTACAAGAACGTCATCTGCCACGGTCACATCCAGGACGAGAAGGGACAGAAGATGTCCAAGTCCCGCGGAAACGTGGTCGAGCCATGGTCGGTCGTCGAAAAGTTCGGTGCCGACGCCGTCCGCTGGTACATGTACTCGGCCGGCTTTGGGAGAACGTCCGGTCGCTTCGGTGCCAATCTCGTTGAAGAGGGCCTTAGGCGATTCCAGCTCACGCTGTGGAACACCTATAGCTTCTTCGTCAGTTACGCAAACATCGATGACGTCGACCCCCGAACACCCCCATTCAGCGCGCCACCGGAGATCGATCGCTGGCTCCTGAGCGAGCTCAACTCCCTTGTGTTAAAGGTCACCGAGGAACTTGAGAATTACGACCCGACGGATGCATCCCGTGCCATCGACGGGTTCGTGAACGACCTGTCCAACTGGTATATCCGGCGGAACCGGAGACGCTTCTGGCGTGGTGCTGGTGAGTCTGACGACGATAAGCAGAGCGCCTACCACACGCTCTACACGGCGCTCACAACGCTGGCAAAGTTGCTCGCACCGTTCACACCATTCCTGGCGGAGGAAATCTGGCAGAACCTTGTCCGGTCGATTGATGAGAACGCCGCCGAGAGCGTGCACCTAGCCGAATGGCCGAATACCGATGAGGCGGCCATTGACCTCGCGCTTAATGACGAAACCGAGCTCGTGAAACGAATCTGTTCTCTCGGTCGTGGGGCGAGAGCAAAGGCCCAGATCAAGGTTCGGCAACCACTCGTCGAGGTCCTTGCATCAGTACGGGGCTCAGGAGAAGCCGAGTCCGCCGTCCTTCGCCGGAACGAGGCTCTGATACTCGAGGAACTGAACGCTCATCAGCTGGCCGTCCTCGAGTCCGAGGCAGACGTGGTTACATTCGAAGTCAAGCCCAATCTTCCGGTACTCGGCCCGCGACTTGGTAGGGGCCTGGGCGCAGTTCGTTCCGCCCTGGGGGACCTTTCGGATGGTGACGTCGCTGAGCTGAGAAGAGGACGGACCATCAGCGTTGCCGGGCACGAACTCTCTGGGGATGACGTGCTCATTGAGGAACGGCCGCGCGAGGGCTTCGCCTCAGCGAGTGAAGCAGGCTACACCGTGGCGGTGTCGACGCTCATCACGCCCGAACTGGCAGACGAAGGCCTGGCACGGGAAATCGTTCGCCGGATCCAGGACCTGAGACGAGAGGCAGGCTTCGACCTTGCCGACCGAATCACAACATGGGTGGAAGGAAGCGCGGACATTGTCAGGGTGCTCGATGTCCACAGGGAATATATCGCCGCCGAGACACTCAGCACTGAGCTGGTGACAGTTGAGGCACCGCCCGGACTCTCGAGCGCCAGGTACAACATCGATGGTTCAGACGTGAAGATCTCAGTCCGTAGAAACTCCAACGCCTGAGCGCCGGGCTCAGTTGAAACCGTCGTTCGCGATCAGAATCGCGTGTGATCCCCTGGTGAGAGTTCCGCCTGCGAAGTCAAGGTTAAATCGTTGAGCTCCGTCCGCGAACGGCAGGCTGGTTGCGCTGAGTAGTCCCGACTCGGGCAAATAGAACCGAATCGGTGCCCCAAGGGTGCCACAGCCTTCTGCTTCGTTCGACCTGGTCCCGCTCGACACCACCGCGACAACGAACACCGTCTTGCCGGGGTCATCCGCCGCTCCGATATCGTTCAGCAGCGTATTGCTACTCCCGCAGCCGCGACCGTTGATGAGAGCAATAACCGGTTGGTCCGACGGCTGCAGGTTGGCGCCCAGGTGCTCGACCGTGCCGTAGACGAGAAATTCCGTAGGGAGTGGAGGATCGCCAGCCGCATTGCCATGGAAAGGCCAAAGTGCGGCTGTGGTCAGGCTGAACCCGGCTGCAGCAGCGATGAACCTAGTCCCGGTCACGGCCGTCGGCCCTCAGGGGGTCTTGGAAAGGCCGGGCGCCGTGGCCTGGCGAACGAATGTCGGCGGGTCGTCGAGGATGATGTCGAACTCCACACCAACGAAGCCCGCGCCGACCACCTCCCAGCCCGCCATTTGTGTCGCAGAACGTGAGGCACCTTCTCCGGGTCCTCTGACCTTGAACAGCACTTGCCGACCGGGGCTGCCGCATCCCGGGGTGGCGCTGCTGTCAGGAGACACCTTCGCAACGTAGACGATTGAATCTTCGAAGAGAATCGTGGAGCCCTCCCCGCAGGGAATCTGGCTCTGGCCATCGACCACGTAGGCGAAGACGGTCGAGTTGGCAACAGCGCCACTGGCCACTCCGTAATACGTGGTAGGAAGGGGTGGAGGGATCCCCTGCGCGCGGACCGAACGGATAAGCCCCGATGAGGCGATAACCGCCATGGTCGCGATTGCGACTAAGAGGCCCATGTAAATTGTGGCGCGCTGGCTCATGTACTCCGCCTGGCTAAACAGAATGCTGCGCGCTTCAGGCTAGGAGCGGGTCTCGATCGAAGCAAGGCGGAAAGCCTCGGGTTGGGACGCTATCTGCAACGTTTACTGCTAATTTACGGCGCCGATGCAGCCAGATGGCACCGGCCCCATCGGAGGTGTTGCCGCAGGGGCGGCCCATCCTGGCGGTTGCCCTCGCACACCCTGATGTTGCCAGCCTTTCGCCGCCCGCAGAGACTGGGCGCCAGGGAAAACCAGGGGGGGGAGAATTGAGCGTAAAGTTCGGCGTCCACACCGGCCCGCAAGACATAGAACTCGATGAACTCAGGCGTCTCTGGCGCCACTGCGAGGCCTCCGGGTTCGACTGGATTTCGGTCTGGGATCACTTCTACGAGGCCCCGAACCGCGATGGGGAAGGCCCCACATACGAAGCAATCACGCTTATGGCGGCTCTTGCCGCTGAAACCTCAAGGGTCCGCGTCGGATGCCTGGTCTTCTGCATGGCTTACAGGAACCCAGCCTTCCTAGCTAAGGCTCTCACAACGATCGACCACCTCAGCCACGGGCGCGTTAGTGTGGGTCTCGGAGCCGGCTGGCATGAGGCAGAGCACACCTCTTATGGGTACAGATTTCCGGATGTGAAAGAGCGACTGGACCGGCTCTCCGAGGGGACGCGACTCATCCGAAAGATGCTTACCGAGGAGCGTTCAAGTTTCGAAGGCCGCTACTACCGAACTGAGCGGATCAGCAACAAGCCGAGGCCGGTACAGCCGTCTGTGCCGATAATCATCGGCGGGCGGGGAGAGCAGAGAACTCTCCGCATGGTCGCCGCCTACGCCGATGGCTGGAACCTTCCTTACACTTCGGCAGCTGAGTTTCGCCGCAAAGGGGAGGTGCTTGAGCAGTGGTGCAATCACTACGTTCGGGACCCGGCGGAGGTTGAGCGGTCAGTCAACCTGCACTTCCAGATGTCATCGACCGGCAATGACCAGACCGCCAAACTCGGGGCAGCAGCAGTGGAAGGGAGTCTGAGCGGCTCTCCCCAACAGGTCATAGACCAGGTCACGGGATTCGTCGAAGGCGGGGCCGATCGCGTGAACCTCGCGATCAGGCCACCCGTCGATTGGGGGGCCCTAGATCAGTTTGTTGCCGAGGTGATGCCAGCTTTTAGCTGACCAGGGCGGCGGGCGGCATTTCAGCCACGCGGCCGCCCTCGACCAGACTATGACTCTTCTCGGCGCTGAGCGTAGGACGAACTGCCTTCGATCGCCGGCTGGAAGACCTCCTTCATTCGCTTGGAGGCCGTAGCTATTGTCCAGGGCTCGTTTCCCTGGAGCGTACGGATAGGCGCGTACTGGTTGTAGAGGGAAATCGCGTAGCCGGTTGAGTGCACCACCTGTCCGTTGATCCAGTCCGAATCCGTAGATGCGAGGTAGGCGACCGGTACAGCCACGTTGTCGGGCGAGAGTTCCCTCTCGTCCCGCTCAGCGAACCCACCGCGTCTGCGGTCAGGCGGGATTGTATCGCCCATCCTGGTTGCCGCCCCGGGGCTAATCGCGTTCGCCGTCACTCCGTAGCGGGTGAGGGCGTTCGCACAGGAGTAGGTGAGCCCGACGATGCCGAGCTTCGCCGCGGCGTAATTCGGCTGGCCAGGGGCTCCACTTAGCCCGGAGACCGACGTGAAATTGATCAGGCGGTAGTCGCCTTCCCTCGCCTGGCGCCAGTAGATGGAAGCGTACTTGGTCGTGTTGAAAGTCCCCTTGAGGTGAACATCGATAACTGAGTCCCACTCCTCCTCGTTCATGTTGAACACCATGCGGTCGCGAAGGATGCCGGCCACGTTCACCAGCACATCGAGCTTTCCGTAGGCATCAAGCGCCTGGCGAATGATATCCTCGGCCGCATCGTAGTCAGCGACGGAGGCGTGGTTGGCCACCGCCCGACCGCCATTAGCCTCGATCTCACTAACCACATCGTCGGCCGGCCCGGCGTCCGGCGTCGTTCCGTCGACCTGGACGCCGAGGTCATTAACAACAACCGAAGCGCCTTCGCTTGCGAGAAGCTTGGCCACCGATCGTCCAATCCCCCGGCCGGCGCCGGTAACGATGGCAACACGCCCATCAAGAGTTCCCATGTCGAATTCTCTCCCCGTAACGTTTTGCATCTATTGTCCATGCCCACGCCGGGTACGTCAGCCGGCTGATGGCCAAACGAGGAGCTGGCCTGGCACAGGCTGGCTCGAATTAGCAGATTGGCGCTGTTCCGAATCTGGATCCCTCGCTCTTAGACGGGGAATTCGTACACTATCTTTAGCAATATCTCGGAGTTTCCATGACGCCCATCGAGCCCACTTCCAATATCCGGTCAGTCGGAATCGAAAGCGAAATGCGCTCGAGCTACCTCGATTACGCGATGAGCGTGATCGTGTCCCGGGCCCTGCCGGATGCGCGTGACGGCCTCAAGCCCGTGCAGCGCAGAATCATCTGGGGAATGTGGGACGGCGGTGCCAGAGCCGGCGCCGCCTACAGGAAGGCGGCCCGGATTGTCGGCGACGTCATGGGACGCTACCACCCTCATGGCGACGGCCCGGTCTACGAGGCCATGGTCCGGATGGCCCAGGACTTCTCGCTTCGCTACCCACTGGTCGACGGTCAGGGAAACTTTGGCAGTGTCGACGGCGACCCGCCGGCAGCCCAGCGCTACACGGAATCCCGAATGGCGCCGATAGCCGAAGAACTGGTCGCCGATATCGACCAGGATACAGTCGACTTCACGCCAAACTACGACGGCAGCCAGGATGAACCGGCGATTCTCCCGGCCCGCCTCCCGAATCTCCTCCTGAACGGCTCTGCTGGCATCGCCGTGGGGATGGCCACCAACATCCCGCCCCACCATCTCGGGGAGATCTCAGACGCGATAGTGATGCTTCTAGACACTCCGGAGGCCACTCTCGACGACCTGCTGGGCGTCGTGAAAGGCCCAGACTTTCCGACTGCCGGAATCGCCCTGATCGGCGAGGACCGTCGGGAGGTCCGTGTCGCTTACGGTGAGGGCCACGGCAGGGTCACCCTGCAGGCAAGGACACAGATCGAGGAGACTTCAAGGAGCGGCGGTACCCAGATCGTGGTGACTGAGCTCCCCTACCAGGTGAACAAAGCCAACTTAATCGAGCGAATCGCAGACCTCGTTCGGGACAAGAAGATCGATGGGATCTCCGACCTCAGGGACGAGAGCGACCGGAACGGGATGCGAATCGTCATCCTGCTGAAGCGCGACGGTAACGCGGCCCAAGTTCGAAATCTGCTGTTCAAGCACACGCAGATGCGCTCCACGTTCGCTATAAACATGATGGCCATCGTCGATGGGACACCGCGACGGCTCGGGCTCAAGCGCGCTCTCGAAATCCATATTGCCCACCGTCGGGAGGTAATCCGGCGCAGGAGCGAGTTCCAGCTGGAGAGGGCAAGAGACCGAGCCCATATTCTCGAAGGGCTCCTCCAGGCGCAGGAGATGATCGACCTGGTCATCGCGACGATTCGCGGGGCTGACTCTGCCAACGACGCTCTCTCGATCCTCCGGGGTGAGGGTGCGCTCCCGGATAGAGCGAGGTCGCTTCAGACAGTGGCCCAGCGCCGGGCTGGGAACCCTTTCGACTTCAGCGAAGTCCAAGGGCGAGCCATCCTCGACATGCAGCTACGACGCCTCGCGGCGCTCGAGCACCAGGCTCTCCAAGACGAGTACGAGGAAACGATCCAGAAGATCAATTACCTCGAAGATCTTCTCGCCAACCCACGCAAGATCGACGAGCTCATTAAAGAGGATATTGCCGAGCTTAAGGAGAAGTACGGTGACCTCCGCCGGACGGAAATCGTGGAGGCCGATGCCGAGAACTTCAGCGAAGAAGACCTCATCGCGCACGAGGAGTGCGTGATCACGCTCAGTATCCGTAACTACGCGAAGAGAACCAGGCTCGAGGAGTACAGGGATCAGCTCCGCGGCGGACAGGGCAGCCGCGGAGCGACGATTCGCGACGAAGACGCCGTCATGAAGCTGCTTGTTGGCGACACGCACGACAACCTTCTCTTCTTCACGGACCAGGGCAAGGTCTACCACCTTCGCTCGTTCGACATACCCGACAGCAAGAAGCAGGCGAAAGGCGTGTTCATCACCAACCTGATCGAGATGAAGCAGGGCGAGAGAGTGACCGCGATCCTGCGCGTCAAGAGCTATGAGCGCGACTACATCCTGCTCGCTACCCGCAACGGGATAATTAAGAAGACGCTCCTGAAGGAGTTCGAAGGTGTTCGGCGGAACGGCAAGATCGCAATGCGCCTTGACAAAGGAGACACCCTGGTTGCCGCTCGCATGGCCACCAATGACGCACACGTCATGCTCGTCTCCAGCGATGGCCAGGCAATCCGGTTCAAGATCGACGATTTGCGCGAGGCCAGCCGCACAAGCGGTGGCGTCAGGGGCATACGTCTCCACGAGGCCCAATACGTCGTGGGCGTCGAGACGATCGACGACGGGTCGGAACTCCTCGCGATCACCGAATTGGGATTCGGCAAACGCACGAACGTGGACGGGTACCCAGTGCAAGGCCGCGGAGGCCAGGGCGTGAAGACGCTCAATATCACGCCGAAGACGGGCAACGTGGCAGCCTGCCGCATGGTCCGTGATCAGCAGGGAATTATGCTGGTTTCGAGGGAAGGGATCGTGTTGCGGACGCGCGTCGAAACGATCAGCCTCCTGGGTCGCAACACACAGGGCGTCATCGTCATGCGAGTCGGCGAACCGGACCAGGTGGTGAGCATCGCGATCTTCAAACTCACGAACGGCGTCAACGGCGACTCCAACGGTGCCAAGGCGGACACTGACAACGCTTAGGAGCTTCGCCCCCGGGCCAGAGGTTCCTCTACTTCAGGCCTTCGAGGTGGGCAGCGTCATTTAACCGCGAGAGCACGAAACGGTTTGCCTGCACCACTTCGAGCTTCGTGATTGAGGCATTGTCCATCGCAAACGACCAGGTCGTTTCCACCGGCATGCCCAGGAGTTCGGCAATCCCGGCTATCATAGCGCTCCCGTGGGAGACGATGAGGACGTTACCGTCCTTGTGCTTTTCCGCAAACTCCCGGAAACAGGCGCTCATGCGCCAGCGGACGGTCGTTATGTCTTCGCCCCCGGGAGCCGGTATCTTGCCCAGGGCGAAGGACATCCACTTTTCACGGTTCTTGCCCAGCACGGCCTTCCCGTCCAGCGCTTCCCACTCTCCGTAATTGACTTCGCGGAGCCTTGGGTCGTGGTTGACCTCAAGTCCGTTACCAGTTACGAGATGGGCGGCCGTGTCGGCAGCGCGAGAGAGATCACTAGCATAGACGGCATCGAATTTGAGCGCCGCGAATCGCTTCGCAAGCGCTTTGGCCTGGCGCTTGCCGAGCGAAGTCAAGGGTGTTTCCGTATGGCCATGCCAGCGGCCGGCTCGATTCCCGGCGCTTTCGCCATGGCGGACAAGATAAAGACTGGTGGGCACTCTTTGAGTGTAGCCGTGCCGACGTTAGCGGGCGCGCCCGGTGGCGTTGGCCGCGATCGGCCGCTAGCATTCGCCCACCTTTAACGACCGGAGAATATCTTGGCAGAACCGTACGAATTCCCAGTCGATCGAACCCAAGTGATGCTTTTCGCCCGTTCGCTCCGTGACGTCAGGCCGGAATATTCCGACCCAGATGATGACGCAACGAAGTCCGTGGGGGGGATTCTCACTCCACCAACTTTCGTCCAGTGCAGTGCTCATTGGGATCCCAACTATGGGTTGGACCTCACGCGTCCCCGCAAAGAGCCGCTACCGCAGCGCCGCCCCTCGGGCGGCGGGGGCGGAGGCGGGATGGCCCGTGGGCTCCATGCTGAGCAGCACTATGAGTATCACCACCCCATTCACGTCGGAGACGTCCTCACGGTTGCTACCCACTCCGGCAATCGCTGGGAGAAAGAAGGGCGCCGGGGAGGCAAGCTGTCCTTCGCCGAAACGATTACCGAATACCACAATCAGGACGGCGTCCTCTGCGTTACCGCGACCTCCGTGGGCGTACAGACCGAACGCACCGTTGACCAGTAAGGGAGAGAACGATGGCTTTCAAAGTCGGTAACAGCCACGAGCAGGTGGTGATCGAAGACGTCAACAGGACCCACATCGTGAAGTACGCTGGGGCAAGCGGCGATTTCAATCCTCTCCACCACGACGACCCCGTCGCCAAGAACGCAGCCGGCTACCCGTCGGTGTTTGCTCATGGCATGCTTTCGATGGGTCTGACCGGAAAGATGCTGACCGATTGGCTCGGACCGAATTCCCTTCGCGAGTACGGGGTACGGTTCACGCGCCAGGTGTGGCCCGGTGACACTCTGACGGCTGGTGGCGAAGTCACGGCCGTGGAGGGCGCGGATGGTGGCAAGCAAAGGGTCACTATCCACGTCGTGACCAGGAACCAGAAAGGTGAGGCTGTGGTCGAAGGGGAGGCTATAGCAGAAGTCTAAGGTTCCGCGGGGGCACCAGCGTGATTCCGACGCCCCCGCGTTGAGGTGGCTAACGGCCTCCAGGCAGCTACCGAGAGCGGCTCCGACTCAGAAGCAGCAGCCTCTGCAAGCGTCTCATCGAACGTAGCCCTGATGGTGAGACTCCGCTCAATCCAGCCATCCTAGCTTTCGAGGCGGGGAGGTGGTGCCGGGTTACGAAGGTCTGGGCCGGAAAATTACAGGCGTTCTAACCGAACAGCGGCCCACCTTCGTCCAAGACGGTTCCGTCTTTGGCAATCACAGCCGGACGCTCCTCGCAGTATCCCTGCGCCTCGCATTTGTCGAATACGAAAGCTTCGCGCTTCTTGTCGTAGTCAATACGCCAAGTACCGAGCACCAGGCTCTCAGAGCCCCGGGCCTGCTGCTCTTCAATGACACGTGCCAGTGCTGCCAGCTCGCTCTTACCCATTTCAATCCCTCTCGGACCCGATCTCGTTTTCGGCGGCGCCAAGTTGGAGGTGCCGCGTGCCTCCCCTACACGAAGCCGCGCAACGTAATTGCCCTAGCAACCCTCGACACCGCGACGTCGAAGGCTGCCTCTCGGTGCCGCGTGCCATCGCTGGCAGCGCGCTCCCTGACCTCCCTGAACGCCGTCCTCATACGCAGCTCGAGCTCCTGGTTCACCCTCTCGAGCGGCCAGCGGAACTGTTGGATGTTCTGCGTCCATTCGAAGTAGGAAACTGTCACACCGCCGGCGTTCGCGAGAATATCCGGCAAGACCGCCACGCCTCTGTCGAACAGCATTCCGTCACCCTCGAACGTTACCGGATGGTTGGCCGCTTCGATGACGAGGCGGGCCTTGATGCGGGGTGCATTATCGGCGGTGATGACCTCTCCGATCGCGGCCGGGACCAGGTAGTCACAGTCGAGCTCGAGCAAGTCGGTATTCGTAACCGGATTCGAGTCAGCAAACCCGGCCACGGATCCGGCCACCTCGAAGTGTTGGTCGAGGGCTTCGATATCCAGGCCTTTATCGTTCACGATGCCCCCTTTGACATCGCTGACGGCAATTACTCTAAAGCCTAGGTCCGTCGCCAACCGACTCGTCCATGAACCCACGTTTCCGTAGCCCTGGACCACCACCCGCACTTCCGTCGGATCAACTCCCTCATCCCGGGCGTATTCGCGCATCATCGCGGCGACGCCCCTGCCTGTGGCCTGGTTACGGCCATGGCTGCCGCCCAACTCGACGGGCTTACCGGTCACGATCTCGGGTGTGTAGCCGTATCGATCACCGTATCCATCCATCATCCAGGCCATGGTCTGGGCGTCGGTTCCCATATCGGGCGCGGGGATGTCGCGGTTGGGGCCCAAGATCATTCCGATATGACGCACGTATGAGCGCGTGAGCCTGTTCTTTTCCCGATCCGTCATGTGGACCGGGTCGCACTGCACACCGCCCTTGGCTCCGCCGAAGGGCAGGTCGAGCAAGGCGCATTTGTAGGTCATCAGCATTGCAAGCGCGCGCACCTCATCGAGGTTGGCGGCCGGATGATAACGAACACCGCCCTTGTATGGTCCCCGGGCGCCGTTGTGCTGGACCCGATAGCCCGTGAATATTTCGAGGCTCCGGTCGTCCATCCGAACAGGAACCTGGACCTTCATTTCCCGCCACGAAGTCTGCAGCAAGCAGGCGATGTCCGGATTGAGGCCAAGCCTCGCGGCCGAGGCTTCCATGGTTCTCACAACGGCCTCGTCCGGCAACACAGCCTCGCTGGGGGCCCGTTTGTCTGCCGCGCTGGTCATGCCCTACCTCCAGGGAGGCCACCGCACACTCCCGTAACCAAGTTAGCGCGAGACGCTCTTTCCCGCTGGCCTCCGATCACCGAGACTCGGGCCATGGGAAGGGTAATCTTTTCGCGAGCAACGCCGGGGCGGGCCGCTGATATGATCACCTCGGCCGGTCATCTGCTTAAGATCTGGCCGGGTGACACTCCGCCTCCGGCCGCCGATCTCAAGCGCCTGCTCCACGAAGCTGACGGTGCACTCACGATGGTCACCGACCAAGTAAGCGACGAGATGCTCAGCGGCTCTCCCCGTCTTCTCATTCTTGCGAATATGGCCGTTGGCTATGACAACATCAATCCAGTTGCTGCCGCCGCCGCCGGCGTCTGGACGACCAACACGCCGGGCATCCTAGCTGAGACTACCGCGGACCTCGCTTGGGCTCTCCTTATGGCCGTCGCGCGCCAGGTACCGCAAAGCGAGCGGGACACCCGGGCCGGCGGGTGGAAGACCTGGTCGCCCACGGCCTTCCTCGGGTCCGATATCCACGGTGCCACTATCGGCATCATCGGCCTCGGCGAGATAGGCACCGCGATGGCGCGACGAGCACGCGGGTTCGGGATGAGAATTCTTTATGCGAGCGGCCATCGAAAGCCCGACCTTGAGGCCGAGCTTGGGCTCGAACCGGCCTCGCTGGACGAGCTGCTCACAACCGGTGACTATATCTCGCTGCACGTCCCTCTAAACGAATCCACCAAGGCTCTCCTCGGAGCTCGTGAATTCGCACTCATGAAGCCGACGTCGATTCTCATAAACACGGCTCGGGGAGGCGTGATCGCTCAGGAAGCACTAGTTGAGGCTTTGCGCTTCGGCCGCCCCGGCGGAGCCGGGCTGGACGTGACCGATCCCGAACCTCTGCCCCTAGAGCACGACCTCTACAGCTTCGAAAACGTTGTGATAACACCGCACATCGGCAGCGCCAGCCTCGCCACTAGATCTCGGATGGCGGAACTGGCGGCCGAGAATGTTATTGAGGTACTTGCCGGAAGGGCTCCGTTGACGCCCGTTAACTATCCCGCACAACCAAGACCCGCCATGGGCAGGTAAGGCGAGCCGATCGGGGGTCCGTGAGGGGGACCGGCCGACAAGTACGATAGGAATTGAACGTGGCTACTCGGGTTCTTGGGCGACGCGCAGACGGCCGACTGCTGGGCTACCTACTACTCGGCGGCCTTGCGTTGCTCCCCGTCATCTTCTTCGCCATCGGGCCGCTACGGGGCCAGGATTTTGGAGAGA
>DASCML010000066.1:0-5538 GCA_036010925.1 Dehalococcoidia bacterium
CCCGGTGCCCTGGGTAGATCTCGTTCCCCTCGAGGTCACGAACTATTTCGGGATCGGAGACATCATAGGTATCCGTCTCTGAGACAAATTCCCCGCGGAACGCGCCGAGGCCCTTACGATCGATCCAACCACCGTCATATCCGGTCCCGCTGTAAGCCCAGCCAGCCGCGAAGGTCGGCTTTGACTCGACCTTCCACTTCTGGCCGTCAGACGTCGTGAGCGTCATCTCGCACTGCTTCCAGGCCCGTGTCCCAGGATGGAACTCAATGTCGTGTTCGACGTCGACCACCTCGACCTCTTCTTGGTCGCTGCCGTCGACCCCCGTGATATACCCGTCGAGGAACTGTCGTTCGCCATCTGGGTTCTCGTGGAGCTGGAACTGACCGGCGATGTCGCCAGCTTTGAAGAGCAGCCAGACGAAGAACCGGCCGCCACCACCAACGCCCGTGGTCGGCTCAAACCCTCCGACCCCGGGACGCACGCCCCAGGAGTGGTCCCGGGCGCCCCACCAATCGCTGACGTCGACCCGCTCGCCGTCGATTTCGAGGAATCCGTTGACGCTCCCGATCTGGTCGAGACGGTACATATCCGTTGTCACTCGATCGTTCGCGTAGTTGAGGGAGTGGCCCTCCATGTACGTAGGGATTGCGCCTGTCCAGGTGACGTCGCAGGCAATCGGGTACTTCCCCTTCTCCATTTGCAGGCGGAATTTCTGCAGTCCCTGTTTCACCTCGACGTTGAGCCCGCCCACAGATGTGTCATGAAGTGCCGGGCGAAGGGCACGGGAGACTCGGACGTTGTGTTGGCGGCCGCCCTCCTGGATGGTGAGGAAGCCGTCGAGGACGTTCATGTTCGCGTAGCGACCCATGCCGAGGATGAAGCCGCGGGGCCCGTCCGTAGTGAACCCCTGGAACCAGTAACGGTCGTAGAAACGGTGATCGCTGCTCGCCACGTAGGCGAAGGGCAGCGGGGCTTGGTGAAACAGGGTGTCATCAAGTTCGGTGAGCAGGGTTGTTGATCCCATCTTGTCGTCCTTTCAAAGGCTCCGGCCAGGGACGAAGTCTGGATGGGTCGGAACTTGGCGATGGGGTCGCCCTCTCCTCTGCCGGAACTGCGCCCGGCCTGCCCAGCTCGCTCTCCCCGCCTGGAGATGGTTCGCACATACTGCGGCAACGTAAACGAGAAAGCCATACTTCAGACGCGGTGTGCCCCGCCTCGTCCTTGGGATGCAGTCTTTCCGAGTCCCCTTCCTGCAGGGGAGGTAGTGCGGGGTCCACTGCTTTTCGGAAACGTAACCCTGGAGCTGTGCGAGCATCATTCCTCTGAGGTGTGGCTCACAGGTGACACACACCGTCGCGCTGCGCCTGTTCAATCACCGCGGCGGCGATGTGAGCGCTCTTGTGGCTCATCTCCGGAATGGACGAGTCTACCCGTCCTGGGGGTCTCCTGTGTGTAGCGCGCAGGCGCCTGCGCGAACCACGCTATCTGTGACCTCTCTGACACCTTGGAGAGAACGGCGCTGAAGCCGGGGAATATGAAGGTGTTGTTGCCCCGGCCAATATTGTGTACGGCGCCACTGATTCGGCAGGCCCTGGTCATCCAACCATCGGCCCTGGGCGCCCGGCTATCACGAATCAGGTCTTCCTGCTGCGGGAGAGCACGCCGGGCGTGCTGACCTCCTGGCCGTACTGGGAGTCTCTCGGATCTTCGTTAGGGTTCGCCGCCTCCCAGTCAATGAAGGCATCAGCCATGTCCGAGAAGGTTGCCCACTGCACATCTCCCGACTCGACGAGGGGATCGATGACCTTTGCTAGGAATCGTTCGATGACCTCGAACGGCATCTCGCGATCGCCGGCAAACTCAGCTGGATGAACCGTGATGCTGAAGACGTTTACTTTTCCCGGCTGGGCGGCCTCGATCGAAGCCATGAGGCTGTCCTCCAGAAACTCAAAGTAGGCATCATCGCCGCCGGTCGAGTCGGACCTATTGGACGCTGCGGAGTCATCCGTTGAGTAGATTCCAGTGGGCAGGAATACAACGGGCGCGTCTCCATCATGGGCGGCGAAGTTGCTCACGTCCGACCCGTCGGTGCCTCCTGAAGGCCGCCAGGGATTCACTCCCATGAGTTCGACCGCCGTTGTCTGCGTTTGGGGGTTCTTCCAGTCGCTCGTGATGTCCAGCCCGGCGCAGTCCGCTGCTTTGAAAAGGTCGATGTAAAGATTCCCTCCGCTCCAAGAGCGAACGTACTCGACTCCGCTTGCCGTCTGGACGTATCCGATCTCCTCGATCATCACCGAGCACCACTCCTCCGCTGCCAATGACTCAGCCTCGCGGCCTAGGTGGGCACGTTCGTGGAAGTGAAGCGCGATCTCGTGCCCAGCAGCTGCGAGATCGGCGAGTATCGGATCCTCCAGTTTGATCGCCGTCGTTGTGAACGGAGACTGCGCCTGGACCGTCATGGCTCCGCCGTGTGATTCGACGATGGCCGCCACAGCCAGAATGTCTTCGACTTGGCGCTCGAAGAACACACGATTGCCGTAGTCACCGACGGAGCTCCGGTAACCCTGGGCTGTCGTCCCGAGGGGCTCGATGTGCATCCCCAGCCCGAAGAGGAGAGGCGTGCTTTCCCCCGCCTGACTGTCCGCCTGGTCACCCGACCCGCAAGCTCCCGTGACAATGACAAATGCCATCGACAGTGTGACGAGTTTGAGCATCGCTTCCCCCTGGCCCCGGCCTCGGGTAAGTCGACTCCGGGCGTTCGGCCCCATCCGTCTGATGGTGTGGTCGGCGGGAAAGGTGCCGTCCGCCCATTATTACATCGCAGCTTGCCATGATGTCGCCAGAGGCGGCTAAACTGGCCCAGCCAGCGGACAATTCACCCAGGGGTTCCGTCCATGCCCGACATGAAAGAGATCAACAGGCAGATCATTGCGGAGTTTCGTGCGAACGCAGGGAAGCTCTCGGGGCGGTTCGGTAAGATGCCAATGCTCTTGCTGACCACTATTGGAGCGAAAAGTGGAGAGGCCCGGACGATGCCTCTTGCCTACAGCACGGACGGTGACCGAGTCGTGATAATCGCTTCGCAGGGTGGCGCCCCGACCAACCCGGCCTGGTATCACAACATCCTCCTGAACCCCGAGGTGACAGTCGAAGTCGGTCCGGATAAGTACCAGGCGCGAGCGAGCGTGGTGGAGAGCCCCGAGCGCGAAAGGCTGTTCGATCAGCAGGCGGAGTTGATTCCTGTGTTTCAGGAGTACAAGAAGATCACGGCCAGGATCGTTCCCGTCGTCGTCCTCGACCGAATCGACTAGCCCGAGTTCGAAGCGCGGCAGGCTTTAGGTTGTCTCCGTGTACGATGGCCGCACCGTATGGCCGTAACTGCCGGTCCCGAATCCAGGGATGAGAGTTCCCCGGCGCCCACTCAGGAGACTCGCGGCGGCCTGTCGCTGCAGACCTTCGTAGCCTTCAAGTCCAGGCCGTTTCGGCTTCTCTGGTTTAACCAGCTCTCGTTTGTTCTTTCGCAGTCGATTCGCCAATTCGCTTTTGTCTGGCTTGTCCTCGAGATGGATGGCGGTGGACAGACCCTCGGACTGGTCGCCTTTGCGCTCGGTTTCCCGATACTCATCTTTGGTCTCCCGGCAGGAGCCTTAGCAGACAGGCTCGATCGGCGCCTGCTGCTCTTCGGCAGCCAGATCGCGGCGCTGGTGATTACGGCTCTGGCGGCGCTCCTCGTGTGGATGGACGCAATGCCGCTCGCTGCGACCTTTGTCCTCGCATTTCTCCTTGGGACGAGCATGGCGTTCGGAGCTCCGGTGAGGCAGGCAATCGTGCCGTCGCTCGTCGAACCGGACCGTCTGCTGAATGCCGTCACCTTGATCGGAATGGGCCAGAACGTGTCCCAGATCATCGGTCCTGCGCTCGGTGGCCTCATGATCGCCCTCTTCGGAATCGGTGCGGCATTCGCCTTTCAGGCCACCCTTCTGGCGCTTGGGCTTATCGCTCTGGTGCCTCTGCGCGTGCCTCCCCCGACCGGTGCCAAGCGAAATATGCGACTCGAACTCCAGGAGGGACTCTCCTTCGTGGTCCATCACCCTGGGATCAGGGCGCTGTTCATCTCATTGATCGCCGTGGCCGTCGTCATGGCCGGCGCCTTCACAACCCTGTTGCCCAAGCTGGCAAAGGACGAGCTGGGGGCGGATGCCTTCGGGGCTTCCGTCCTGTTCGGCGCGATGGGTGTCGGGATGCTCGTCAGTTCACTCATCCTCGCATCGATGTCGAAGCTGGAGCGGGCGGGACTCGCATTCAACATGACCCTGCTGGTGGGAACGATCTTCAACGTAGGCACGGGTCTTTCACCCTGGTACGACTTCACATTCGCGCTGATGTTCTTGACTGGCGCTAATGCCGGCTTCTTCACCAATCTGAACCTGACGCTGGTCCAGGGCCACACCCCTCATGCGGTGATGGGAAGGGTCATGAGCATTTACACGATCTGCATGGCCGGCGGAATGCCTCTTGGCGCGTTGGTCGCCGGCTTCGGCGCCGACCTGTTCGGGACTCGCGAGTGGTACACGGCCTGCGGTCTGGGGCTTGGGATCCTGGCCCTGATGATTCTCATCTGGCAGCCGGCCCTGCGGAACATGCGAGGCACCCTCAAGCAGGAAGAAAAGGCAGCTGCCCGGGCCGGGGATGACGATGATCCACCGTCGCCCCCGGCTCCGACCGCAGAACACGACAGGGTTCCCGTCTAGGGAGGTTGCTGCGCCGCTGTGTCCAGCAGCTTTAGTCGCCCGCGTAGGATGTGCGATCACCTCATGGCGGTCACTACTGAGCCAGACGTAGTCGAACAAAGCTCGCCTCCTCCGGCCAGCGGCGGTTTGTCGCTTCAGACCTTCTCTGCATTTCGGTCAGCGCCGTTCCGGTTGCTCTGGCTGAACACGCTTTCGTTTGTTCTGTCGCAGTCAATTCGACAGTTCGCCTTTGTCTGGCTTGCCCTCGAACTCGGCGGCGGGGGACGAACGCTCGGGTTGATCGCTTTCGCTCTGGGCCTCCCGGTCCTCGTGCTCGGGCTGCCGGCGGGGGCGCTTGCCGATCGTATGGACCGCCGCCTGCTCCTATTCGGCAGCCAGATCTCGGCGATGGCGATGAGCTTCCTCGCGGCCGTCCTGATCTGGTCGGGCGCAATGACGACGCCGGTGACCTTGGTGTTCGCTCTCGCCCTCGGTACGAGCATGGCTCTGGGGGCGCCAGTGCGGCAGGCTATTGTGCCGACCCTCGTTCACCCCGACCGACTACTTAACGCCGTGACATTGGTAGGGATGGGTCAGAACATCTCTCAGATTATTGGACCGGCCTTGGCCGGTTTGATGATCGCGCTCTTCGGCATTGGAGCCTCCTTCGCCTTTCAAGGCGTGCTGCTCGCCGTAGGTCTGCTCGCGCTGATTCCTCTCCGCGTGCCTGCGCCCACGGGAGTGCGAAGAAACATGCGCCTCGAACTCCAGGAAGGCCTTTCGTTCGTAGCCCAACATCCCGGCATCC
>DASCML010000067.1:0-6448 GCA_036010925.1 Dehalococcoidia bacterium
GCACGGCTTCCCTATGATCTTCTTTCCAAGATCTCAAACCGCATAGTCAACGAGGTCCACGGGGTCAACCGGGTAGTCTACGACGTCACGAGCAAGCCCCCAGGAACAATCGAATGGGAATGAATTGGGTGGGCCGTCATGCCTAGGGTCCTGCTGGTGGGGACGGGTGCCCGCGAGCACGCTCTGGCCTGGAAGTTGCGCCAGAGCGCGGCCGTCGATGACATCTTCGTGGCTCCGGGAAACGGCGGGACAACTCAGGTCGCCACCAATGTGCCGATTCAGCCCCGAGACATCGATGGACTGGTGCAGGCCGCAAAAGACCTGCGAATCAACTTCTACCTTGCCAGCATGGATGACCCCCAACCGCTCGGACTCGTCGATCGGCTCAGTGCTGAAGGCATCCCCTGCTACGGACCGACAGCCGCGGCCTCGAGGCTCGAATCGAGCAAAGCCTGGGCCAAGGAGTTCATGACCCGGCACGGCATCCGCACAGCTGGCTTCGCGACTTTTGGAGACCATCGAGCAGCCACCGCCCACGTTGACTCCCAGCCTGAGGGCGAGTTCTGGGTTAAGGCGAGCGGCCTGGCCGCTGGCAAAGGCGCGATTGGCTGCAACAGCCGCGCCGAAGCCCACGAAGCGCTAGAGCAAATCATGGTGCGAAAAGAATTCGGCAGCGCGGGAGACGAGGTCGTCATCGAACAATCTCTGCATGGCTGGGAGACCTCTGCCCACGCCTTCTGTGACGGCCGCGTGGCCTCGCTGATGCCGTTCGCGAGCGACCACAAGAGGGCGCTGGATGGAAACCAGGGGCTGAACACGGGAGGAATGGGTGCGTTTTCGCCGAGTGACCTGGTCTCCCCTGACCTCACCGAAGCAATCAGGAAAGATGTAGTCGCCCGGGTGATGACGGGGATGAAAGAGGAGGGGATCCCCTTCAGCGGCACTCTCTTCCCCGGCTTGATCATCACGGATGATGGGCTCTACGTGCTCGAGTTCAACGCTCGTTTCGGCGACCCAGAAGCGCAGGTCCTGATGCCCAGACTTGAATCGGATCTCTTTGAAGTTTGTAGCGCGGCTGCAGCGGGCGGGCTCGCGAATATCAATGTTCGCTGGTCATCAGACCATGCCGTCGGAGTCGTCCTTGCCAGCGGCGGCTATCCCAGCTCGTACGAGACAGGGTACGAGATATCGGGCCTTGAGGCCGTGGATCCGGACGTCGTCGTGTTCCAGGCCGGCACGAGAAACGAAGGCGGGAGGCTCGTGACCAGCGGAGGCCGGGTACTGACGGTCGTAGCCACTGCTGAAACCCTGGCGCACGCAAGAGAACGAGCGTACGACAACGCCCGCCGGATCTCATTCAAAGACGTCCATTACAGGCGGGATATCGCAACGTCGGCCCTGCGGGTAGAAGACTGACAGCCCGCTTTGGGCGAAGTGAGGTACAGATGACCGAACCACTCGTGGCAGTCCTCATGGGCTCCAAGAACGACCAGCCCCTGATGGAGCCGACGGTCAAGGTTCTGGACGACTTGGGGATCCTTCACATTGTCCAGGCGATGTCAGCTCATCGCACGCCTGACAAGGTGCGGGAATTCGCCAAACGGGCCGAAAGTGACGGAATCGAGGTCTTCATCTGCGCTGCGGGCGGGGCCGCCCACCTGCCAGGAGCCGTGGCGGCTCATACCACGCTGCCTGTGATCGGAGTTCCGCTGGCATCCAGCGAAGTGGCGGGCGGGCTCGATGCAATGTTCGGCGTACTCCAGATGCCGCCTGGTGTGCCGGTCGCGGGAGTGGCCGTCGGCGCCTGGGGCGCCCGCAACGCGGCCTACCTGGCTGCGGCCATCCTGTCCCTCGCCCACTCGGACGTGCGCGAAGCCTACCGCTCCTTCAGGGAACGGCAGTCGCAGGCGTAGCCGACACATTCGAAAGGAGCAGCTGTGACAGGACTAACCCAAAACTCCCAGGCCACGCCTGTCGACATGCTCCCGGGCATCGTCCGGCGCACCCTCAGTGAGGGCAGTCACACGATGCTCTGCGAGCTCACAATGGCCGCGGGTTCGGAAGTACCAGCTCACACTCACCCACATGAGCAGACCGGCTACCTTGCGAGCGGCCGCTTTCGGTTTCGGCTTGGCGATACCTGGATGGAAATGACCGCGGGTGATTCCTGGTGTGTCCCTGGCGGGATTGAACACGAGGTCGAAGTTCTGGAGGACTGCATCGCGATCGACGTCTTCAGCCCGCCCCGCGAGGAGTACCGCGACCCAGGCCGTTAGGTGCGCGCCGAGCAAGTTTCCCGGACGCGGCACGAAGCGTTTGTCCGTCGTATCCTTCGGAAGTGATTCCTCGCTATTCGCGGCCCGAGATGGCAGCCATCTGGACGGACGAGGCGAAGTTCCAACGCTGGCTCGAAGTCGAGATAGCGGCCTGCGAAGCATGGGCCGAGCTCGGACAGATTCCCGCCGAAGATGCCGAGAAGATTAGGACCGACGCGAGCTTCGATCTCGACAGCGTCAACGAATACCTCGCAATCACCCACCACGATGTGACCGCATTCCTGCGCTCGGTCGCAGACTCACTTGGTGAAGAAGGCCGGTGGGTCCACTTCGGTCTCACGAGCTCAGACGTCTGGGACACGGCAACAGGGCTTCAACTCCGAGAGGCATCCAACCTACTTCTGGCCGATTGTGACGCTCTGATCGAAGTCCTCGGCAGACAGGCTAGGGCCTACAAAGACACCCTTTGCGTCGGCCGCACCCACGGCGTTCATGCAGAACCGATGACCTTCGGCCTCAAGATCGCCGTCTGGTACGACGAGATGAAGCGCAACCGGGAAAGGCTCAAGGCGGCCCGACAGGCGATCGCTGTCGGAGCTATCAGCGGTACCGTCGGTACGCATGCTTCGGTGCCCCCGGCGCTCGAGGAGATCGTTTGCCGGAACTTGGACCTCGGCGTCGAACCAGCCTCGACTCAGATAATCCAGAGAGACCGTCATGCCCAATTCGTGACAACCCTGGCGCTGATCGGCTCCTCACTCGAGAAATTCGCAACCGAGATCAGAGCTCTACAAAAAACCGAGGTCCGAGAAGCAGAAGAGCCATTCGATGAGGGCCAGACCGGCTCCAGCGCCATGCCTCACAAACGAAACCCCGAAAAGTGCGAACGCATTACAGGGCTCGCCAGGGTCCTCCGCGGTTATGCGGGCACCTCCATGGAAAACGTCGCCCTCTGGCATGAGCGCGACATCAGTCACTCATCGACAGAACGAATCGTTTTCCCGGACGCCTGCCTCGCCCTCGATTACGCTCTCAACCTGTTTACAGACATAGCGGACAGGCTGGTCGTCTACCCCGACCACATGAAGGAAAACCTCGAACGCTCGCTGGGATTGGTCTTTTCGCAGCGGGTTCTCCTCGCCCTGATCGGCTCCGGGCTGTCGAGGCAGGATGCCTACAAGCTTGTTCAGCGCAACGCCATGAACGCCTGGAAGACAAACTGCCAGTTCCTGGAACTCCTTCTTGAGGATGCAGACGTAATGAGTCACATGTCCCGGTCCGACCTCGAGGGGCTGTTCGACTACGGCTTCTATCTCTCGAACGTCGGTACGACCTTTGAGCGCCTTGCGTTGTGACTAGCCCCGAGACTCCGACTCCCGTCCCGGTCCGGGCGACCGTTCGTGCCGCTTTTCGGCTCGTCGCCGACCACCCGCGTCAAATTCTCCTACCAATCACGGCGATTCAACTCCCGGTGACCCTGCTAACCACCTTTGTGGTGCTGTTCGCCTCTTTGACCTACCTCCAAGATGAACCCCTGGATCCGTTCGAGGAGGGCGCCCGCAATACGCTCTTCCTCTACCTGGTCACCATGGCGGCCCAATTGCTGTTAGCCCAGGTTGCTCGCGCCGGCGCAGTTGCGGCCTCTGCGGCCGCTGCGACAGGAAGCACTCTTGCAGTTTCCGAAGCGCTCGACCCCGCTTTTTCGAGAATGGGGGGCCTGCTGACGCTCGCCCTCGCAGCTGTGGCGATCGCCGCAATTGTCGTCGTGCCAATCGCAGGTTGGATTCTCGCCCCATACCTCGGGCTACGGACGATCCTTGCGTTTGAGGCTTTCGTACTCGAAGGCGTGGCTCCTTTCCAGGCCCTCGGGCGGTCCTGGGAGATCACCCGAAGGCGAGTGCTGACGATGCTCGGGGTGGTTCTCCTGACAGCTGTAGTTCTGGTCGGGCCGCTACTGCTCGTCAATGGCCTCAGCTTCATTGTCCAAGGTTCGAGGACGCAACAGGTCTTCCTCAGCAGTCTCTACTCTCTGGTCGCGGGAACCTTTCTGATCCCCGTGGTAGCGTTCATCACTGCAACCACCACTCTCTTTTACTTGCAGGCGACGGGGGCTATCAGCGATGTCAGGGGTAATGCACGAGGCGGATCTGCCCTCTAGGGCACACCAGGGTAAGGTCCGGGACACGTATGACCTTGGGGACCAACTGCTGATCGTCGCCACCGACAGGATCTCCGCCCTCGACGTAATCTTGCCCACCCCCATCCCACGGAAAGGCGAGGTGCTGACACGCCTTTCGGCCTGGTGGTTCGAGCGGATCAGGAACGTCATTCCAAACCACTTCGTGGCCCTCATCACAGCTAAGAACGCTTCCACCGTCCCGCTACCGCTGGACGACCGCTACCACGGGAGGTCGATGCTCGTGCGAAAGGCCCAGCGCCTAGACGCCGAGTGCATCGCTCGCGGCTACATCTCCGGATCTGGTTGGAAGGACTACCAGCGAACCGGCGCAGTCTGCGGAATCCCGTTGCCCGACGGCCTGGAGGAGTCATCACAGCTCCCAGAGCCAATCTTTACACCCTCGACCAAAGCCGATGTCGGACACGACGAAAACATCTCATTCGAGGAACTCTGCGAACTCGTCGGCGAAAACGAGGCGGCGACCATGCGGGTACGAACCCTCGCCGCCTATAACTACGCTCATGAGGTCGCCCGTGAGAAAGGAATAGTCATCGCCGACACCAAGCTCGAGTTCGGCATCTGGAATGAAGAGGTGATTCTGATCGACGAAGTGCTGACGCCGGACTCCAGCCGTTTCTGGCCGGCCGGCCAGTTCGCGCCAGGCAGGTCGCAACCCAGCTTCGATAAGCAACCCGTTCGCGACTGGCTCGCAACGAGTGGCTGGAAGGACGGGGACAAACCTCCCGCAATCCCAGGTGATGTAGTCGAGGCAACGACGGAGCGTTACCTGACGGTTTATCAGATGCTAACCGGGGAAAGTCTCTGATGCGCCACTATGTAGCCCGGGTATACGTGGCCCTGAAACCCACTGTGAACGATCCCGAGGGGAACACGATTGCAGGTGCCCTCCAAAACCTCGGCTTCGACAGCGTCCACGGGGTTCGGTCCGGGAAGTACATTCAGGTAACTCTCGAGGCCGCGGACGAAGAAGCGGCTTCCTCCGCCGTTGATCAGATGTGCACTCGCCTCCTTGCAAACCCGGTGATCGAGACTTACAGGTTCGAGATTTCGACTGCCTGAGCGGGGCACCCTCTTCTGCTAATGGCGCCCATTCCCCAGAAAGCTTCGCTATTGATCCCTTAAGGCCGCCATCAATCCGCTCGAGATCTTTTCGGACGAGTTCATGGTGATCGGGATGGACTAGCGGTTCTCGATGTGGACGCCCGTTCTCTACAGAAAAGATTGACTGCCCATATCCGCTATCCGTGAGTTCCTGCGAGCCCGCGTCTCGTCTTAGGTCGAGACGCCAGAGTTAATCGGTCCGAGCCGCGATCGGACGATAGCAGGTGACCTAGGTGTCCTCCACGGGGTATCGCCTTGCGATCTCCTCGGGAGACAAGCCGCCCTCGTTCCGCATCACGAACTCGTCATAGAGGATGCCCCCGGTGAACACGCCCGGTTCCTGCGAACAGATGACGACTGCAGCATCGCCAATGATCTGGCCACTCATCCGCCAGCCCAAATAGTTAGGTTCTCCCGATTGGCCCCGAAAGAAGTGCCCGCCCTCCGACCAAAGAGGGAGGTGCGGAGAGAGAGCGTTGACGCTGATTTTTTCCGGGAATACCTCGGTCGCAAGGCCCTGGCTGAAGCGCTCCAACGCCGACTTTGTCGCTCCGTACGGAGCACCGCCCGCCTGGACGCGGTCATATGGACCTGGACCGGGGCCGATGGCGGCGCGGGACGAAACGTTGATGATGTGCCCGCCACCCGCGTCCACAAGATGAGGAAGAACCGCCCGGCAGAAGTGGAACGGGCCGTGCACGTTCACGCGAAACGCCAGTTCCCAATGCTTAGCCTGGAGGTCGGCTACGGAACCGGGAATCAGGATTCCGGCGTTATTGAGCAGGATGTCAATTCGCCAGAAGCGAACGAAAGTCGCGCGGACGGCCTCGGCGATTTCGCCCTCACGCGTCACGTCGGCCGGGACAGCAAT
>DASCML010000068.1:0-6314 GCA_036010925.1 Dehalococcoidia bacterium
ATCTTTTGGAACTGGGTCTGCTTTAAGCCGCCGCATGGCCCTGCAGTGGTACATGACATCGAAGACGCCCATCTCGTCTGGCATTGTTTATCCTCCTGGCTCCTAGTCGGACCTGGTGCCGCGGAAGCGCGGCCGTCAGGACTGGTCGGCTGGCGCCTCCCCGAGGGCACGAACCTCTTCGACCTTGATCTTGACGGCGTTCTGCGGCGTCGGGAGATTCGGCGCGCGTTCCTTCATCATCTGAGCAACCTGATCGAAAAACTCTCCTTTGGGGAACACTTCTGCGATGCCTTTGAACTGGAACCCCTGGAACCCTTCCAGCTTGCAGACCATTACGGCGATACGCTGATTCTCTCTCAGGTTTGCCCGTGTGCCCGGGCTCATGATCTCGGCGAACATCAAGTGGTCATCGTCCAGCACAGCGATCGAACCCTTGGGACTCACGTTCGGCGCCCCGTCCTTAGAAGCTGTTGCAACGAAGCTGAGTCCCACTTCTTTGATAAGTTCCCTGTGCGCTTCAGTTATCTTCCCCATCTCGGTTCTCTCCTTCGAGCGGCTCAGCCGCCGAGAGATAGTGCCACAGGAAGACGAACCGGCCCATGACACCTGTCCTCGTGAGACTGGGCCTGTTCTCAACAGTTGGGCTGGCTACGGCCCAGGGAAAACAGCTAATCCCTTGTTAGCCCGCCAGCAAATAGGCGAACCGGAATCAGCTCGTGGATCTCTGGGGGCGCGCAGGACCTGTGAAGTCCAGAACACACACGGCGGTACTTATGCGCCTCATCGACGAGCTGTGTGACGCACCTCAGCAGTCCGAATGGCCCCCACCTGTCCCAGCGTCAGACCGCCTTTCAGGCAGCGAACCGAACGCGGGACACTCCCTCTCGCGTTCGGAAGAAATGAGCTTGGCCAGCTCAAAGATCCCTGGGCGGCCCTGTACCTCACGGACGGTGCGAATGACGTGATCTGATCTGCGTATAAAGGGCGATCACATCATCGTCGGTTGAAGTCAATCCTTCCATCACCATCCGTGACGCGTTTTCGCCGAGCGTTCGGCGGAGGCGGACGTCGCTGAGCAGGCGCGCTAATGCTTCAGCCAGGGCAATCTCGTCCCCCGGGGGGACCAGCAGTCCGTTTTTGCCATGCCGGATGACCTCCGCAAGTGCACCAACATCGGTCGCCACGACGGCTTTTCCGTACGCCATCGCTTCGAGGACTCCGAGTGACACCCCATCGCTGAGCGAAGGAAGAACGAAGATATCCCCTTCCATCATCACCTGGCTGAGCTCGGAGTGTTCGAATTCACCTCTGAACTCGACGCGGTCCTCCAAGCCCAATTCGCTCACGAGCTTACGGAACCGTCCGGCGTCCTGGCCTGAGCCAAAGAGGAGTAGTTTCGAATTGAAGCTTCCCTCCTCCACACGCCCGAGTGCGCGAATGAGGACATCGATACCCTTGGCCGTCTCAAGACGGGCGGTCGAAATAATATGCGACAGTCTTTCGGTTGCGGATGGATTGCTGCCCAGTGGTACCTCGACTTTATAGCTCATCGTGTGCAGGCGATTCTCGAGTGCAGGATCGAGAGCGAGAAGCCCGGACCTGGCTTTGCCCGGCCAGCAGAGGACCGCGTCAGCAGCCGCCAGCCAACGAGTGGACTCCGCTGGCCCAGGGCCTTCGAATTCGGACAGAACACCATGTTCTGAATAGATCACTGGAAGGCCGCGAGTTCTTGCCCATGTAAGGATCCAGGCGGTGTCCGCCATGAAGCCGTGTACGTGGAGAACGTCCGGCCGAAATGTTCGGAACCTGGCCGCCAGTAACGTTCTGAGCCGCCTCCGGGAGTAGAAACGGACCGCTCTCCGCGGGAGGGCAGTAAGGATCCCTAGCAATCGACTCTTACGTCTCGATTGCAGCTCCGACGTTCGCAGAGAAGCGCGACGCCGAAGGAGCCCTGGCAGCCACGGCGCAATCCGTGTAAGGCGCGCGTGCGGCGAAACTGGGGTAATACCTGCGTTCCACAGTCGCTTGCCGTACTGGTTACTCCGGGGCGTCGGCACCTCCGTAATAAATTGCACGTCCACGCCCGAACGACTGAGGCGAATAGCGGCATCCGTCACGAATTGCTCAACGCCTCCGATTGGACCTAACCACCAAGCCAAGATGGCAATTCGACCCATTGGAGCTGATGTCATGTTTAACGCCTCGATGACAGGGGCGGCCGCTGGACAGGCGCCATGTCGGACTGAAGCCTGACACGAGCTGGGCCCGCGTCAAAGCGCGCCACTGTGTAGTCTTCGGGCTGGAACGATTCCCGTATGAGCGCCGAAGAGCTGATCATCGCCATTGCTAGGATTGCGGGATCCCTCCTGGTTCTGAGGTGGGCCCTAGTGGGTGGCGTAGTCGCCGTTTTGGTCGACCTCAGCGACCTGTTCATGAAGAACCTCCTCGAGCTCGGCGGCGTCAGTAACTACCAAGCATTCGACAAGTGGCTCGACCAAGTCTATCTGCTGGCATTTCTCGTCGTAGCCCTACGCTGGAAGGGGCCTGCCCGCACAGTTGCTATCCTCCTCTACGCATGGCGCATGGCAGGGTTTTTCGCATTCGAAGCCACCGGCGACCGCGAGATCCTCCTGCTCTTCCCCAACGTTTTCGAGTTCTGGTTCCTGTTCGTCGCGGCAGTCGCCCACCTGAAGCCTCAATTCGCATTCACGAACCGAAACATAGGCATCACTCTCGGGGTACTTACCGCCCTGAAAGAATTCCAGGAATTTGCGCTCCACCAAGCGCGCTGGCTCGACAGCTTCACAGCTGTCGAGGCGGTGGAGGCGGTCGCCGACTGGCTATCCGGACCGTTTTGGTAGACTCAGCAGCCCGGATGGAGTTGACGGGAGGTACTGGTGGTTTACGAAGGGTCCGCAGTGTCCATCTCTGGACTGGTGGTCAGGCGGGGAGGAATGGCAGCACTAGACAACGTCACCACCTCGATACCACCCGGCACGGTCACCGGGTTGATCGGCCCGAGTGGTTGCGGAAAGACCACACTGATGCGGTCGATTGTCGGCACGCAGCGGATTGTCGGAGGAACTGTAACCGTCTTCGGGAAGCCCGCAGGTCACAGCTCGCTGCGCACCCGAGTGGCCTACACCACGCAGGCTCCTTCTGCGTACAGAGAACTCACTGTCAGGGAAGACCTCGAATATTTTAGGGCGATCGTGCGGGCGCCCTCGACTCGGGTAGACGAGATACTGGACCGACTCGGACTCAGCTCCCTTGCTGGTAAGCCGTGCGGAAACCTCTCGGGAGGACAGTTGCACCGTGTCTCGCTAGCGGCAGCTCTCCTTGGAGAGCCCGAACTGCTTGTTCTTGATGAGCCGACCGTCGGGCTCGACCCGGTACTGCGGGGGCAGCTGTGGAAGATGTTCCACGAGATGGCCGGCATCGGCACCACAATGGTGATTTCGAGCCACGTGATGGATGAAGCGGAACACTGTGGCAATCTGGTTCTTCTTCGCGACGGCCAGCTGCTTGCTGCCGGTCCACCCCAGGACCTGAAGGGCAAAACGGGGGCCGAAACAGTGGAGGAAGCTTTCTTGACGCTCGTCGGCTCTTCCGGTGAGTCAAGATGATAAGCAAAGCAGCCTGGGCTACCGCCCTGCGCGTGCTTCACCAAGTACAGCACGACCGCCGCACGGTGGCCCTCATCCTGCTCGTGCCGATGGTGCTCCTCATACCGTGGGTGTTCGACGACCACCCGGAAGTGTTTGACCGAGTTGGCCTGCCGCTCGTCGGGGTGTTTCCACTCGTCTCCATGTTCCTTGTTACTTCGATCACTATGCTCAGAGAGCGCGTCAGCGGGACACTCGAGCGCCTGATGACTCTGCCTATGTCCAAGCTCGATCTGCTGATCGGTTATGCGCTCGCATTCGGGTCACTGGCGACGGTCCAGGCCACACTTGTCGCACTGGTTGGATTCGTCTTCCTGGATCTCGAAGCGGAAGGGCCGAAAGCGCTGGTCGTGGGACTCGCGGTCCTGAACGCCCTGCTCGGCATGTCCCTGGGACTCTTCGTTAGCGCCTTCGCGCGCACAGAATTCGAGGCCGTGCAGTTCATGCCCGCCCTTCTAATTCCACAATTTCTGCTATCTGGCGTGATGATCCCGCGGGATCAAATGGCGACCGCTCTCGAATATGCTTCTCTGGCCCTTCCGATGCGCTACGGCCTCGACGCGATGGAGAGAGTGCGCGACAGGTCGGACTTCCAGTGGGAACTCGCGTTGGATGCCGGCGTCGTGGGCGCAGTCACACTGGGGCTGCTCGCCCTGGCGGCGCTCACAATGCGCCGCCGCACCACGTGAAATCGGCGCCGGGCCGGGCGAGCACCACAGCGGCGAAGACCACGACCTCTCAACCCTCAGAGTGTTCTTGGTCGGTTGCTCTCACGCGAGTTGAGAGCAACCGACCAAGAACGGAAGGACTAGTAGTCCCAAGAAAAATGCCGACTTCCTGAACGTCGCCGCTAGCCAGTGGCTGAACGCCCAATACGGCGGTATTTACGACCAACAGAATCACCCCAATGATTTCACCGAAAGCCGCAAGTCGATCAAACGATATTGACGACATCCCCGCCCCCGTCAAGGAGCACAGGCCAAGATCGGTTCTGAAGACAGGAGTTCACAACGCCCGGGGATGAAAGCAAGGTCGAACGGCGCTATGAGAGATACGACTCCAGCTCCTTCCCGACGTCCGTAACCGTGCCCGTCGGCATATGAACCATCTGCAGTTCGGCGCCAAGGGCCGACCGCTCCTTAAGCCGCTCACGAACCTCCCCAGGAGAGCCTATTACCTGACAGGAACGAACCATTTCGTCGGAGATGGCATCCACCGACTTTTCCCGCTCCCGCTCTGCCCAGGCGGATCTCGACTGCTCGACTTCAGATTCGAACCCGTTCCGGGCGAGCATCTGCCAGTAGAAGACGCCCATGCGGTTCACGTAGTGATGAATAGCGCTCCTCGCTTCAAACCAGCGCCTCTCATCTTCTTGGGAACCATCGAGAATGGTGACCCGCGTGAACGGAGCGATCGTCACCTTCTTGTCCGGGTTGCCGCCGGCTTCTGCCCCGGCGGCAAGATCCCTTTCGAGAGAGCCAAACAGTTCCATCGGCCAGTGGATTGGGAATATCCCATCAGCGATTTCGCCGGTCTGGTAAATCGACCTGGGAGTAATAGCCGCGATATACACAGGCACTTTGTTTCGCGGCCGGTCGTAATCAAGCCGGAACCCGCGTGACATCTGGAATATCTCGCCATCGTAGTTGAGTGGTGCACCGTCGATAAGCACATCGAAGATCTCGACGTACTCTCGGATCCGCTGAATTGGCCGCTCGAACAGGATCCCGTGGAAGTGCTCGACTACGAAAGCACCAGACGAGCCGAGGCCCAGCACCATCCGTCCTCCGGAGAGCTGCTCCAGGGTGGCGTACTCCTGAGCCATAGCTCCCGGGGTCCGCGAATAGGTGTTGATGATGGAGGTCCCGATTTCGATATGGGACGTGTTGAGAGCCACGGCCGCGAGCCAAGGGAGTACCGACGGACCCCAAGCCTCCCCGCTCGCGACCATCTCGTACCCGAGGTCCTCTGCGATACGCACCTTCTCCAAAGAGTCCTTCCAATCGCCACCGGCGCCGGCAAGAATTCCAAGTCGCATCGTTACTGCCTCCGGAATAGGTAGGAGCAAAGTCTACGCGGTAGAGGGAGAATTCACCGACGGGCAGGCCAAGTCGTTCAGGCCGGCCAGACGAGCATGATCAGCGGGACTGAAACGATGACGATCACGACTTCGAGTGGGAGCCCCATCCGCCAGAAATCGCCAAAGCTGTATCCGCCAGGTCCCATCACAAGGAGATTGGACTGATGACCGATCGGCGTCAGGAATGCCGCCGAGGCACCGATCGCCACCGCCATCAAGAAGGGGTCGGCCGACGCACCGATCTCAAGCGCAACACCCACGGCGATCGGAGCCATGAGCACTGCAGCCGCGGTGTTGTTCAAAATATCCGAAAGGAACATCGAGACGATCAGGACCGCAGCAACGATCCCCCAAGTCGGAAACCCGCTCGTGACCGTAACCAATCCGTCGGCGATGTTCGCGGCCGCACCTGTGCTTTCGAGTGCTCCGCCGACCGGGATCATTGCTCCCAGGAGAACGATGACGGTCCAGTCGATCGATTCGTAGACCTCCTTAGGAGACACAAGACCAACCAACCCCATAACCGTCGCTGCCCCAACAATTGCCACCTGGATCGGAAGAAGCCTGAA
>DASCML010000069.1:0-36417 GCA_036010925.1 Dehalococcoidia bacterium
AGACCGGTCATCGCAACCCCGTCCAGGCAGTGACATTGTAGGTGCGCGGCGAAGAACCGGTGAGGTGCCCTCTATCCGGCCTCGGGATTGCGAAGCAGCGCTCAGGTGGGCGAGCCAGCCTCTTCGACTCCCACGACTATTGCCCCGGTCGGGCATGCTTTGAAGCAGCGCCCACAGTAGATGCAGGCATCCTGGTCGATTTCATAAACGGCGAAGTCGCGGACATCCTCAACTGGTCTCACAGAACCATCGTCGTCGAGGGCCACCCGATGGATGCACTCCTCCGGGCAGATGATTGCGCAGGCCTGACAGGCCGTGCAGAGGTCGAAGACAACGCTTGGCGGCAGGCCGCAGTAGAGGCAACGGAGCCCGTCGGCCATTGCCTCCCGTTCGGCCATCGTCAACTCGGCCTCCACGTCCAATCCGAGATCCGGCTCACCTTCTGCGTCAGCCAATGTCGCGCTCGACATCATGTTTTCGATGCTCTGGATCTCGAATCGCTCGACTTCGGGCCACCCGCCGTCTGGCGCGTATCGATCGTGGAGATACCGGTGGATGGATTCGGCCGCCGCATGCCCCCCGGCGACGGCTTCGATGATGGTTGATGCGCCGGTGACAAAGTCGCCGCCGGCGAACACGCCGTCTTCGGGAGTCATCGATGTGTCAGGGTCGGTGGTGCGAAGGTCGGCACCCACTTTGGGGTCGAGGGACTCGGCGTCGGGTTGCTGCCCGAGCGCGAGAATGACCATGTCCGCGGTGAATACGAACTCTGTGCCTTCTATTGGGACGGGCCTTGCCCGACCAGAGGCGTCGGGCTCTCCCAACCGGTTACGGATACAGCGCACGCCGGCGACGCGGCCGTCCAAGCCCTCGACCATCTTCAGGGGGGAGACGAGGTATTCAATATTGACGCCTTCGCGGAGGGTGTCCTCCATCTCCTCGTCGTGGACTTCCGTTTCGGCGCGAGTGCGCCGGTAGAGCATGGTCACCTTTTCGGCGCCAAGCCTGATGGCGGTGCGGCAGGCGTCGACGGCCGTGTAGCCGCCGCCGATCACTGCCACCTCCTTTCCGCACTTCGGGCGCCCACCGAGATTGGATTCTTCGAGGAGGGGAAGGGACTGGATGACTCCGGGGAGGTCGACACCCGGTACATCGAGGTCGTTCCAGCGCATTGCCCCGGCACCGATAAAGACCGCCTGGTGGTCGCTCCTCAACTGTTCGAGGCTGACATCATGGCCAACCCTGATGCCGGTTCTGAGTTCGATTCCGAGATCAAGAATCGAGGCCAGATCGCGATTGATCGCGTCATGTGAAAGCCGGAAGCGCGGGACCCCCAGGAGGGTCATTCCGCCGGGTTCGTTGGCAGCTTCATAGATCGTTACTGCGTGGCCCTTCATGGCCAGGTCGTGGGCGGCGGTCATCCCGGCCGGGCCGGCGCCAATCACCCCGACCGCTACACCCGTTGGCGGTGTGGGCGTCTTTTCGACGCCACGTGCTTCGTAACGGTCGGTAAGAAAGCGTTTTAGCTTCCGGATCCGGACCGGCTTGTCAAATTCTCGCCTCGTGCAGACGTCTTCGCAGGGCGCGCTGCAGGCTCGACCACAAACGGCGGCAAACGGGTTAGGGTCGCGAGCCGCAGTGAACGCTTCGTTGAACCGTCCCCGGGCGGTGAGTGTCACGTAGCTCCGGACGTCGGTGTGCACCGGGCAGGCAGCCTGGCATGGGGCCGGGTACTGATGCCGCCAACGGTTGAATTCTTCGAAGGCGTCGAGCTTCGGCATGCGGTTCTCCTCGGGGCCTATCGGCGCCCGGTTGGCTCCTTGCGTAGGTCAGATTTGATTCGGGCGCCATAAATCCGACAGGGAGTCTACGGCCGATCGACCTTGCCGGCCATGATGCGTGCTCTGTAGAGTGCCGATTGGATTGCTTCGACCAGCTGGCGCGCGGCCCCCTTCGTCATCTCAACGGCGATGCGAGTACCCGGACCAGTCGATTCGTTTACGAAGTCGATGTGGAGAGCGTGTTCCTGGTCGAGATGGAAAGGGTGATCTAAGGTCACGTAGGTGTGGTCCAGCCGGAACTAGGTGTCTCCTCGGCCGGCGCAACCATCGACCCGGATTTTTTCTGCAATCATCGTGCACATGTGCGTTTCCGTTATTGCTTCGCGGAGCGATTCAGGAAAGATGGCGGCCGAAGAAATCGAAGACCTTCTTCCAGCCGTCCACGGCCTGCTCGGCTCTGTAGGCGGCGGGCCGGTCGTGGTAGAAAAAACCGTGCCCGGCTCCGGAGTACATATGGAACTCGTGTTCCTTACCGAGCCTCTTGAGCTCGGTCTCATGCGTGGCTACCTGCTCAGGCGCGGGTGACCGATCGTCCTCTCCGAAAAGCCCGAGCAGCGGACATGAAAGGTCGGCGGAGTAGTCGATTGGCGCTACTGGGCGCTGGAGTGATAGCTCTTCAGGCTGGGCAACGACTCCCCCACCCCAGAGATCGGCGGCCGCTGAGAAGCCGTCCGTCCTGCTCGCGGCGAGGACAGTGTGGCGTCCGCCGGAGCAGGTTCCAATGACGCCGATCTTGCCATTGCATTGCAGCTGAGCGGCGAGGTAGGACTGGGCCCCGGCCACATCGGCGACAGCCTGATCGTCTGCTACGCCGCCGCCAGCCCGGACCTTGGCCGCGATGTCTTGAGGGGTGCCATGGCCCGCCCTGCAGTAAAGGTCAGGCGAAATCGCCAGGTACCCGTGGTGGGCGAATTTGCGAGTGGCCTCCCGGTACCACTCGTCCCAGCCTGGCATATGGTGAATGAGCACCATGCCGGGGAAGGGCCCAGGCCCCATCGGTCGCGCGTAGTAGGCGTGGATATCGTCTCCATTGTGTCCGCGGATGGTGAGCGTTTCGGCAACCATGCCTTCGTACTGGTCAGTTTCGTACATCATTCCTCCCCGCGGCGTAAGGCCGTTGATCAAATATTGCCGAAAGACGACCGGTTTCGGCTACCGAATCGACATGCGAAAGACGAAGAAATTGTTCGCATCTGTTATTTTCCATATACTTCCGACGATGAGCCGGTGTGTAGCTCATTGGGCGGACAGGCTTGCTCTCCACCTAAGATGTGGGCCCTTCTTCCTGACGAGGTTGTACATGTCGATTCTCTTTTGTGTGGCGTGAAAGTACGCATGTCAACCCGGGCGAAGCCCCGGGTGATTGTCCCAGCAGATTCAACTCCGGTCTTGCTGCTCGCTCTCTTGGGGGCCGCAGCGGTTTTGGCAATCGGCTGCGGTGGTTCTTCAGATTTAACGCCGTCCGATTCTGATACACCAGGCAAGGTGGCATCCATTGTTTCGCCCACCGATTCGCCACCGTCGGGTCCTTCGCCGTCTCCTCCGCTAGCGGCAGATGGCATTACCGGTGCATCGGTTCCTCCACCGATGATCGAATCCGCGAAGTTCGATAGCTCGCGCGTGTCCGAGAGTGCGGGCAGCTTCCCGGCTCTGACCGACCCTGAATTTGTGAGTGCCGGCACGGTAGATTGGATGAGTTTCGACGACCTCGTGCTGGGCGCGGTCCAAGGCGATGAATCGCGTGCCTATCCACTTTCGATGATGACCTACCACCACGTGGTCAACGATACGCTGGGAGGTAGCCCTTACCTGGTTACCTTCTGAATAGTCTGCTCATCGGGGGTCGGTTTCGACCCTCAAGTCGGAGGCGAGCGCCTCCTCTTCCGGGCAGCGGGCCTCTACAACGGCGTCTTCGTCATGTGGGATGATGTTACTGGAACTTCCTGGTCGCACCTGGACGGCGTGGCGCTCGACGGCGCTCTAGCGGGCGAACAGCTGCCAATCCTTCCGCTATGAACCGCGACCTGGGAAGAGTGGCTCAAGGATCACCCAGACACCACCGTGATTTCGAATGACACGCCGTACAGCAACTCCTACCGGACCGTTAGCCTCGGCGCCCCCGGCCTGGGCACGCGGTTCGTGGACACGCTCGATGAAATCGACGACCGACTCCCGATAAACACGCTCGTAATTGGAGTCCTTGCCGGGTCGGAAGCTATTGCATTTCCGCTCGATGCCGGGACGCAATCACCGATGCAGGCTGACGTGGGTGGGACCCCGGTCGTGGTTCTCGAAAGCGGCGATGGGACTCCGTCGCTCGCGTACCATCGCGCGCTCAGTGATGGCCGGATCCTCGATTTCGAACGGATAGACGGGGTGGTCTAAGACGCACAGACGGGCTCGACGTGGTCGGCCGATGGCCTCGCCCTGGAGGGTGAGCTTACCGGCGTTCAGCTGACCTTCGTCACCTCGTTCCTGACGGAATGGTACGGATGGGCCGCATTCCACCCGGAGACTGAGATCTTCTTGGACTAGGTAATCACCGGGCGGTATAACCGCCATCGACCGGGAGCGTCGCCCCGGTGATAAAAGAGGCTTCATCGGAGGCCAGAAACGCTGCGACGGTCGCAATTTCGGCGGGTTCGCCGAGTCGCCCCATAGGGTGCAGGTCCGCGAGGTGTTTCTCTCCGGCCGGGTCCTCTCTAACTGCGGCGGTCATCGGTGTCACAATGAACCCCGGTGCGATGGCGTTCACGCGAACGCCTTTGCGAGCGAATTGGACCGCGAACTGGCGCGTCAGCTGAATCACTCCTGCCTTTGACGCGTGGTAGGCCCCAGACCCGTACTCGGTCGGTGGAGCGTCGGGCATGGGTGCTGCCGGAAGAGCTACGAGTCCCGCGATCGAAGCTGTACTGACAACCGATCCACCACCCCTTTCGGATAGCACCTGGCAGCCGTAGTAGAGGCCGTTGTAAACCCCGCCCAAGTTTACCTCTATTACGCGGTCCCAGCCGAACCCAGCGCCGCCAATCCCTGCGTTGTTGAACAGCACGTCAATGCCGCCGAACTCAGTGGCGGTCTGTCGCAGGGCAGCGGAAACTGCCTTCCCGTTGGCGACGTCGAGCTCGAGAGCCTCCGCCGTACCCCCATGCTCACTGACGGCGGCTGCGGTAGCCTCGGCACCAGCCATGTCTATGTCGGCGCACATCACCGCTGCGCCCTCCCGGGCGAAGGTGATGGCGCTTTCACGGCCGATTCCAGACGCAGCGCCGGTTACCAGCGCAACCTTGCTATTCAGTCTTCCCATTGATGTCCCTCTCCGGACGGCCACAGTACGACGAGGACGATACCGCTTCCAGCGGGAGCTTCGCGATTAATCTTCGGACTGGCGGGTGTTCGAGATCCACGATCCGAAGTTCCAGAAACGCCGCGCCCGGTCTCTGATCAAACCGGGTGAGAGCAGGTGGCGGCGGGGAAAGCCTGCAAGTTCCCTGAGTTCATCTCCGAAGGTATCGATAACTGGCCGCCCGTGCCCGGCAAGGCCCGAAGCGGGAGCCGAAGCGGCGAACCGAGCAAGCGTTTCGAGATACTGCTCATCATTGCTGTTCGCCATCTTCATCGGACGGGACAGGCAATCGCGGTGTGAGATGACAAGGTCGCCAACGATTGCGAGGTCTCTATCTTCGAGGATGAAAGCGAGCGAACCCGGCGTGTGGCCGGGCACCGGTATAGCCACCGTTCCGGCCGCTACTTCTGTTCGCCTGTCGACTACCTCGTCGACCGGTATTGTCGCTGGGCGGCCTCGAAGTCGACCAATGACTCGGCCGACCCGTTCTGTCGGACCTCCGCCGGCCGTTCCATCAGACAGCACCGGTTGACCGCTTTCGGTCGGTCGGGTGTCACCTTCACCAGCGAGGACGGTTGCCCCCGTCAGCCTACGCAGTCGACCGGCGGCGCCGGCATGATCGCGGTGCGCGTGCGTGAGGAAGATCCTGGAAAGTGTTCTGCCCGGGGCAGTTTCTTCGAGTTCGCGGATTACTGGACGAGTGTTTTCTTTGAATCCAGGGTCGACGACGATTAGCTCGCCACCACAATCGACGAGATACACGTTGCAGCCCTTAGTCCCGTGGAACCACCAGACCCCATCTGCGACCTGCTCCGCCATGCAACCTCCGACCGTGCGTGATTGTAGCCGCATCCGTGGGCCAGTAGCCTTGGCCGGAAATTTCGACTCCGGAGGTAGAGATGTTCCTTGGAGTGGATCATGTGGTCATCGCGGTGAAGGACCTGGACGCCTCGGTCGCGCGTTACGAGGGAATCTATGGGATGGAGGTCAGCGAACGAAGGGAATCGCCCGAGGCAGGTATGGCGATGGCCTTCTTCAGGTTTCCAGACAGCTACGTGGAGCTTGTGACTGCTACGAGCGAGGCAGGACCCGTCGCGAAACGGCTCGCTACGAGCGGCGAAGGAGTCCACCTGATAGCAATGCGTGTGGACGGCCTGGAGGACACCTTGAACGGTCTACGTGAGCAGGGTATTCGCCTCGTCGGCGACCCCGGACCGGGTAACCCCGTGACGGGCCAGGTCTTCTTGCACCCGGCGGCCGCCGGTGGAGTGCTGACACAGCTGGTCGAGGGCTAGAGGTTTGTCTTCGATGAACTCCTCGGTGTGGGAGTTGATTGGCGAGCGCGATGAGCGACAGCACGCGAGACTCGCCGAGCGAGGCCCAGCAGTGTACTTCTAGGATAAGTTCGAAATCGGTCCGGGGGGACTTGCGTGCCGACTTTGTGCTGGGGTTTTTCGACAAGTCGTGATCCCCGTGTATTGCAACCGGGTGATGGAGGACGAGCGGGCGATTGCAGTCGCGCGCCCAGACCATCGGCGAAGAGCAATTCGGGCCTTACTAGGCCAATGGGGGACGGCCGCTCAGGGAATCCCCGCGAGTAGTGAGCCGTTCCCTCAGCGCTGCAGGTGGGCGATGTCTTCGTCCCGCCCGGCGACTATCCACAGATCATTGGATTGAACGACATCGTTCAGCTCGGGGTTGAAGGTTATTGAGCCGTCCCTGACCCGGGCTACGAAGAACACTTTGAAGCGGTCCTGGACGTCGATGTCACCGATACGAATGTTGTGGGCTCCGGTCGGGGCTTTCACCTTGGCGATCCCGTAGTCAGCCTGAACGGACATGTAGTCGGAGACGGACCGGGATCCGAGCGTGTGCGCGAGCCGAACGGCGGATTCCTTCTCCGGGTTCACAATCACGTCTGCCCCGGCGAGTTCGAGGGCTCGCGTGTGGTCGTCGCTGCCCGTCTTGGCGGCGACGTGTCGCAAGTGCATCCGCTGCTTGAGCGTGAGGGTGATGAGCACGCTAGTGGCAACGTCGCTACCGATCGCGACTATCACGTAGTCGTAATCGCCAAGAGCGAGCGACTCGAGGAATTCGACATCTGTGAGATTGCCCTCGGCAGCGAAGAGCACTTCTTCTGCGAGGTCGTTGACTAGTGCGGGGTTCTGGTCCACTGCAAGGACATCCACTCCGAGCCGCATGAGCTCGCGTGCTATCTGTGTGCCGAATCGACCGAGTCCCAAGACTGCTGCGTTCATAGATCAACCAAGCCGGATGCTATCCCCCGGGACCCTGAAGGTCGACCGCCGCCGCGGTGCGTTCATCTGGAGAAGCAGTACGAGAGGCCCAAATCGACCCAGTAGCATTGCCCCGGTGAAGGCCAGCCGGGCCATTGCGTCCGCCCGGCCAGGTACGCCGGTCGACATCCCGACAGTGCCCAGGGCCGAGACCGAATCGAACATCACGTTCACGAACACCTCGTCTGTCAATGCCATCATCAGGAGGATGAATGCCAGCGTGACCAGAAGACCCCAGATGGTGATGGCAAGCGCCTGCCTGATCATCCGTTCGGGGATCTTGCGGCGGAACAGGACTGCGTCGGGCTCTCCTCTGACAGTCGCGAGCATCGCTGCCAGCAAGAGGGCGAACGTCCCGATCTTGATCCCCCCGGCGGTGGACCCGGCGGCCCCGCCGACAAACATCAACGGAGCCACGAGCATCTTGGTCTGGTCGCGGGTTTCGTCGAGAGGAATGACGCTGAACCCGGCGGTCCGACTCATCGCAACCTCGAAGAACGAGTCAAGAACCCGCACTTCTACGTTCTCCCGGCCGATCGTTTCGTCGTCGTCCCATTCGAAGACTGCGAACACGACGGTACCCAACACGAGGATTACCCCGGTCATCAGAAAGATGATCTTCGCATCGAGTGGAAGCTTTCCCCAGGAACGGCAGCCAACGAACGCCAGCACCGGGATCGCTCCCATCCCCCCTAGGACCACAAGGACTGAGATGGTCCCAGTTATGGTGTGATTGGCTCGGAAGTCGATCATGTCGTTGCCGGTGATGTTGAAGCCGGAATTGTTAAAGGCGGAAATAGAGTGGAAGCCGGCCTGCCAGCCGGCTTCCCCAACGCCGTAGTCTTCCCCGAGGAATGCGAAGAAGAGGATCACGGTCCCGATAGCCTCTAGGGCCAGGGCATAGATGGCGATGTTTCTTACAAAGGCCAGGGTCTCGCCTAGGCTCGGGGCGCTGTAGTAAAGGCGCAGAAGTTGTCTGTCCCGGAGCCCCATTTGCCGGCCCGCTGCCCAGAGAAGCACGCCCGTGCCCACCATGTAACCGAGTCCACCGAGCTGCACGAGGGTGATGATCACGATTTCACCGAACATGCTCCAGTGAGTACTCGTGTCAAAGACGGTGAGGCCCGTGACGCAGATCGCCGAGACGCCCGTGAACAGGGCGTCGACGAGGTTGGTCGGCTCTCCGTCTTCTGCGGCAAGCGGTGTCCCAAGGAGGAGGACTCCGATCAGCAGGGCAACGGCGAACCCCGAGAGTGCACGGACGGCGCCGCTACCCAGGGATCGGGATGGTCCAATTTCGCGGATTCGAACCTCAGCCGTGCCCATCCGCCGTAAGCGGATGGGTCGGGTCGCGCGCGAGAGCCTAGGGGGGCGCGACATCATCGTCCGCGAGGGTCCGCCTGAACCGCTGGTAGGTCAAGGTGTGAGCGCAGTTGAGTCGAAGAGGAAGTGTACGATCAGAACGTGGAAGTCCGGTTCTACGCCACCCTGCGTCCCATCGTCGGAGGCAAATTCATCGATGTCGACATCGAAGGCGAAGCCTCCGTGCGCCGGTTGCTTGACGCACTAACGGACCGCTTCCCGGAACTCGGTCCCCTCGTTTGGTCGGGGGAAGGAGAGCTGAGGGACTTCCTTAAGCTGTTCGTGAACGGCAGAGATGTGCGACACCTCCAGATGCTCGATACTCCGGTGCCGGCCGATGCCATTGTCGATGTCTTCCCACCGGTGGCGGGTGGCTGACGGAGTGGTGCGACTGGAGGTCCGGAATCTTCCGCGCGACCTGATCAGCGGCTACCTCGTGGATGAGTTCGGAGGAACCCGTCAGGGGGACACAGTCGTCGGGGACGGCTGGACCGTGACATTCCGGGAGGCTACCACAGCGTGGGTGGGCGGCATGCAGGTGCCGGCCCTCTTCATCGACGTCGAAGGTCCACGAGAGACCGATGCCGCCCGCTTTCTCCGCCTAAAGACGATGCGTGGAGGCGGCTAAGCGGCATCGACGCGCAGGTTACGCGATGGCCAGTTCCTTGAGTTTTGCCTCGGTGACGACGCCTTTCTCCCACCCCCGGGCGGCGTAGTATTCCTCGAGCATCTCTGTGAGTTCACAAACTTGGCCTTCGGAACCCCGGGAGTTCGATGGTTCATCGAGGAAGCGCTGGGGCAGAGTGTCTGAGCCTTCCCCGAATCCAGCCAGGTTGTTGTAGTGGCGCTCGAGGTTGTAGATTCGCTCGCCGGTCTTGAGCACATCGTCGGCCGTGAACGAATCCAGTCCCGTCATCACCCGGTATTGCTCCGCATACTCATCCGGGCCCTCGGCGAATGCGCTGAACTTGCAGAGGTCGAGGCTGTCCGAGAAGGCGTGGATATCCTGCAATAGCTTGAGCAACTCGCCTTTCCCCTCCCAGACGAGAGGGTCACTCTTCAGTCCGATCAAGCCGAGTTCACTGGCGGGACTGTATCCGCGCAGATGGCAGGCACCACGGTTCGACGTTGCGTAACCGAGGCCCATGCCCTTGAGTCCTCGCGGATCGTAGGCAGGAGTGGCCTGGCCTTTCACGGTCATAGCCATCTCCGGGTGGCCGACGAAGTTGGCGAACGCTTCGATCCCGTCGGCAAGCTGATCGCCGATTCCCTCGCGGAAGGTGACCATTCGGGAAACTTCGATCATCCGACCCTGGTCGCCCCAGGCGATGCCCTCACCTGTAGGAATGTATTCGCGCTGCGTAGCTTCCATGACCGCCGAGAGAGCCTGGCCAATCTCAATGGCGTCATATCCCCAGTCGTTGGCCAGGTTGATCATGTACGCCACGGATGCAACGTCGCTGTTCCCACAGTTGGCGCCGAGCGACCAGGCGGGCTCGTACTCGACCGACTCCATCTTGACCTTGTACGGGCCCTCGGTGATGTCGACCTCTTTCTTGCAGGCGACGGGACAGGCGTGGCACGTGGGGTCGTTAATCAGGTAGTGCTCTTTCACGTACTCGCCGCTCAGCATCTCCGCCTCTTCGAATGAGGTGTCCTGGCTGTTTCTGCCGCCGAGTGCACCAATCGAATTGGTCACGTTCATGAGAACGTTGGTACCGAAAACGCTTAGTCCACCTTTCTTCGGAGAGGTGATGTGTTCTTCGTCCATGATCTTTTCGAGTGCGACCTTGTGCGCGACTCTCCATTCGTCTCGGTTCGTGGCCCTCGGCCTTGTGTTTGTCGATTTCACGACGACGGCTTTGAGCATCTTGTCGCCGCCGACGCAACCGGTGCCGCCGCGTCCGGAGGCGCGGTCGGTTTCGTTGATCCAGGCTGCGAATCGGACCTTGTTCTCGCCGGCCTGGCCGATCGACATGACACTCAGGTCGTCTTCTCCGTAGCGTTCGCACATGATCTGCACAGTCTCGTGAACGCCCTTCCCCCAGATGTCCGTGGCGTCGCGTAGCTCGACGCTGTTGTCGCTCACGTACGCGTAGACGGGTGAGGTTGCCTTTCCTCTGAAGACGAGGCCATCGAAGCCGGCCCAGCGCAAACGGGCTGCGCTCCATCCCCCCATGTGACTGTCCGTAACGGTCCCGGTGAGCGGACTCTTGGTTACGATTGCCAGCCGGCCGCTCATGTTGGCCTCGGTGCCCGTGAGGGGCCCGTTCATGAAGCAAAGAATGTTGTCCGGACCGAGTGCGTTGACAGATGGGCCCGCCTCGTATACGTAACGCACGCCGAGGCCGCGGGCGCCGATGTATTTCAGCGCCCAATCTTCGGGGATGGGCTCATAGCTCACGCTTCCGACGGCCAGATCGACGGTTGCAACTCTTCCTGAATACCCACCAAGTGGCATTGCATTCTCCTCACAATTGAATGAATCGTCCCTGCGAGTATAGACAGCAGGAAAAGAGCCTGGTCGGGGGCACGCGCTTCGCGGCAGGTTCTTTGCTAAGGCTGACGGTTGGGCCGAGCCGGACCCAGCGCTCGGACCAGTGCCCTTTGCGTGGTACTGTGCCACCGATGTCATCCGGTGCCCCGGATTATGGACTGATCGACCGGGTTGGGTTGGGGCGTTCCGTGTTCTTTCCCAGGCCCGATGCAACCCAACCACCTGACGGAGCTACCGACTTCGAGATCCCGGTTGGCAACGGGATCACTGTCGCGGCGAGGATGTATAAGACCGATCCCGGCGCCCCAACTTTTATGCACTTTCACGGGAATGGGGAGGTGGTCGCCGACCACGATGGGATTGCTCTGATGTACCGAGAGATGGGACTTAATCTCGTCGTGGTTGACTTTCGCGGCTACGGCGTGGGCCGTGGCGTTCCCACGTTCGCAGCATTGGTGGGGGACGCACGACCAGCTGCAGCCGAATTCCACGCCAGGCTTGATGCCGCTCGAATCGTGGGCCCGCGGATTGTCATGGGTCGAAGCCTCGGTGCGCATCCTGCGCTCGAAATTGCGGCGCGCTGCTCGGAACGATTCTGCGGCCTTGTGATCGAAAGTGGAGCGGCGAGCCTCAGACGTCTCGTGGCGGTGCCGGACGTCGGCGAACAAGCCCACACGCTGGTGACAACTCACGAGGAAAAAATCCGAGGAATTCGGCTTCCAACGTTGCTGCTGCACGGGGAGTATGACGAAATTGGTGCCGCTTGAAACTGCGGTGGAGCTGTACGGGCTTCTGGGCAGCGCTGAGAAGGATCTAAAGGTGATGTCCGGTGCCGGCCACAATGATATCTTCTGGACCGATTCTGATGCCTATCTCCAGGCTCTGGCCGACTTCGCGGGAGGATTGGCGCCCGCGGGAAATTAGTGAGGACAGCCGCGGGCTGTTGTTGACACGGCATTCGTAGGCTGGATGCCGGCCCTGGTCGAGAATTCTCATCCCCGCAAGGGGCCGGTTCCGCTCGGATCCCACGTCTGCCATCTGGTCTCTTCTTCTGGCTTCACCGCCGCTGACTACAGGTCCAAGTCTTCTTGGCGGTGCGCATTGGGCAAAGTGCCTCCCGCGCGTTCCTGATCTTATTCGTCTGGTTCGGGCCACGTACTACAACAACATCGCGTGTTCACTGCTGGGACTCAAACCTCCATGGGCCCTCTTAGCGGGCGAGGCATGGACCTTTGACACTCGGCTCGAGGTTTTAGATTCACGGACCTCTGGAGCGGCCGAAGAGCAGGCCGGGCTGGTTTCTTTGACATGCTCCTGTACTCAAATTATCGTGGCGCTCGATCCGGAATTTTATCGCGTACAAGAATCGATTCGACCGGCTCGCCGGTCGAATCCGAGTAGGAGCGGGAATGACAGCTTACGCAGGGGCATCAACTCTATCTGTTGGCCGCGACCCGAGCGACGACGTTTGGGAAGCCATGTACACACAGCGAGCGATCCGCTACTGGCAGGATCGCTCGGTTCCGCGAGAGCTTCTCGAACGCGTTATTGAGGCCGCCACGAAGGCACCCAGCGGCAGCAACCTGCAGCCCTGGGTCTTTGTCGTCGTCGACGACACCGAAACGCGTATGAAGATTTCCACGGCGTTGAGGACTATCTACGAAAATGCTCCGCCGCTGCAGGCAATCATCTCGGAGGGAGAGAAGTCCGAGGACAAGACACAGCGCCTGATGCTTCGAGGCGCCCGAGCCTTCTTCTCCCAGCTGGAAAAGGCACCTGTGCTGATAATCCCATGCCTTTACCAGCTTGCCTCGCCAACTCAGGACCCCACGACGCTCACGGCGGGCAGTTCGATCTATATGGCGGTGCAGAACCTGATGCTTTCCGCCCGCGCGCTCGGCCTAGGCACGGTCATGACCACTGCCCATGGGATGATCGAGCCGACACTCCGGGAAGCCATCAGGATGCCAGACGACGCCTATCCGGTTGCGCTGATTCCGCTCGGATACCCCGATGCCAATTTCGGTCCGACCACTCGAAAGCCGGTGAGCGAAGTTCTCCGATGGAACACTTGGAGCTAGGCGAGATCGAGGGCCTCGAAAAGCGGACTCCTCGCCCCATTAGTTCGGTCAGGGTCTCGCTCGCTTTGGCCCCGGGTTGTGAAAGCAGCATCACGTTGCCAGGTTCTGTCGGAAAGCCCTTGAGAGAAGCCAGCCGACTCGTTGGCACGTAGAGCCCTACGTAGTTGGGGCCGGCCGTCTGGATTTCTGCACCTTCAGCTTCGCGACCACTTCCCGCTCGAGTGCGACCATCTCTTCTTCTTCGGTTTCAGAGAATCCTGCGGTGAAGAAGTGAATGGCGCGAACCTGCTTTCTCAATACCGTGGTTGACTAATTCCGGCACGACCCGTGCTGGAACCCGCGAAATCACACGGTCGACCATGCCGGGCGTTTCCAACGGGGTGGCCGTCAACGTCATCCAGCTTGGGATTGACCACGTAGAGTTCGCCTGCCTCCGGGAAGCCCGCCTCCGGCTAGTCCTCGTCTCTCGGAGGGGACGCCGACAACTGCAACCGCTCGGGGTGGGATATCGAGTCGCGGGATGCTTAGACACTACCGTTCACAGCTCACCCTGTCTTATGCGTGAGCCGAAGGTCGTGTTTGGAATCGACGGATTGTACCCTGGCCCCAGCTCTGTGGCGCATCATCTGCCGGCAGCCATGGTTTCCAGCAATATCAGCTCGAGCCGTATCGTTTCGGGGTCGCAGCACTGCTACCAGAATGCCGCAGGAGGCGGTCGAAGCATGGAGATGACCGGCGGCCAGGCTCTGGCCCAGTCCTTGAAGATCGAAGGCGCCGATACCCTCTTTGCTCTCCCAGGCATCCAGATGGACTACCTGTTTGACGCGATCTGGGAGGAGCAGGACCACTCACAAGGTGATTCATCCTAGGCACGAGCAGGCGACGACCTACATGGCCGACGGCTACGCCCGAGTGACGGGGCGCATAGGGACGGCGATCACAGTCCCCGGCCCCGGCCTTCTGAATGCTACGGCTGCCTTATCCACCGCCTACGCCTGTAATTCGCCTGTGTTGATGGTCACCGGTCAGGTTGTCTCCGACCAGATCGGGCAAGGGCGAGGCGCGCTGCACGAGATCAACGATCAGCTCGAGACAGTTTCATCCGTTGTGAAGTACGCGGAGCGCGCAATGAGGCCAACGGAAATCCCCGGCATGGTCAGGCGCGCTGCCAAGGCTCTCCAGACCGGACGCCCAAGGCCAGCAGAGATCGAAGTTCCACCGGATGTCCTTGCCGGAGTGACCGATGTCACCCTTCTCGAGCCAGAGACCTGGTTCCGATCTGACCTGCACCAGGCCGACCCCGACCTCGTCGAGCAGGCCGCTGAAATGCTGGGCAAGGCCGAACGCCCTCTCATTTGCGCGGGTGGTGGAGCTCTTTCGGCTGAGGCCTGGGCTGAGGTCGGGGAGCTGGCCGTGATGCTCGAAGCGCCCGTGCTCATGTCGAGCAACTGTAGGGGCGTCGTGTCGGACCGCGACTATCATGCGCATACCGGCCGAGTTGCGACGCTGGCGCTGGTCCCGGAGGCCGACGTCATCCTCGTGATCGGCAGCCGCTTTCTGCTTGCTTCCAGTGCCTCCTTCGCGGGCGCGACGAAAGTGGAGGCGATGGTCGTTCAAATCGACATCGACCCGGATGAGCTGGGTCGCAACCGCGAGCCTGACGTGGGTCTCCGGGGAGACGCAAAGAGCGCGACCGCGGCACTTCTCGAGCGGATTCCGGCCCACAATCGCTCGCATCCTTCGCGCCATGACGAGTTGGGGGCGATACGCGACCGCTCTCGCGAAGGTTCTGCTGGCGCCCTGCTGGTATCGGACTTGGGAACCGTCATACGCGAAGAGCTGCCCGACGACGGAACACTGGTGACGGAAAGTACACAGGTCGGTTACTGGGCTCAAAACGGCGGCTTCGAGGTATACGAACCGCGTACAATGATCACGTCGGGCTATCAGGGTACCCTCGGGTACGGTTACGCAACTGCGCTGGGAGCCCAGGTTGGTCGGCCGGATCGCAAAGTGGTCTCGATCAACGGTGATGGCGGGTTCATGTACAGCGTCCAGTAGTTGTCGACCCAGGTTCAGTAGGACAACCCCCTGGTGACGGTCGTCTTCAACGTCATGGCCTACGGCAACGTTCGCCGTATCCAGGCTCTTCGTTACAACGGTCACACCATCGCCTCTCGGCTGCACAACCCGGACTTTCTGAAACTTGCTGACTCGTTTGGGATGGCCGGGACAAGAGCCGAGACTCCCGATGACTTTCGGCATGCGCTGCGGCACGCGCTTGCCAGCAATTCGCCCACCTTGATCGAAGTGCCGATGCCGTCAACCGAAGAACTGGAGGGGGCGTTTAGGATGCATCCGGCGCCTCCTAGGCCGGTCCTGCAATAGTTCCCGCCACTTGTGATCGCATTGCGCGAAGGCTCAGTATGATGCGACCAGCATCAGGCACCTGTCCGGCGACGCCTGCGCTGCTCGATGGTATCAGTCGGACAGGGCGGCGGCTTGCGGCAGACGACAACATCGGACACACGCCCGAGGCTGGACGGCGTTTTCACGACATTCGCGAGCGCAGGGAGCGTGTTTCGGGACCTGCATTTCAGCCTCTACTGGGTAAGTAACGCTCTCTTCTTCATCGGCCAGGGACTGGTGCTCATCGGCGCTCAATGGCTGATGCTATCGCTGACGGATTCCCGGACGGTGCTCGGGGCGATGGGGGCGATCCAGGCGATCGTGGTGATCTCCCTCTCCCCTGCAGCGGGTGTCCTGGCGGATCGTCTGCCGCGCAGGGATTTGCTGATCTTCGGTCGGGTTGGCTTCGCCATCGTCACGGGCGGAATGGGTTTTCTCGTCGTGGCCGGAGCAGCAACGGTGCCGCTGATTCTCGTGTCCGTCGGAATTTCGGCTATCTTCCTCGCGATTAGTCAGCCGGCCAGCCAGAGCTACGTATTCGACCTGGTTGGTGCGCAGCGTCTGATGACCGCGCTAGCTCTCAACACTCTTGCTACGGGCGTTTTCCAGATACTCGGGCCTTCGGCCGGTGGCGGGCTTGTCGCCGCCATCGGGTCTGAAGCCACCTACCTCGTCGGCTCCGCCGGATACCTGATCGGCGCGATCTTCCTGATCATGATTCCGACCCGAGGCAAGACCGAACACCCCTCGGCTGATTTCTCGTTTCGCCAGGATGTCGCTGAGACGGTACGCCATCTCAAACGTGATCCCCAGCTGAGATATGTGTTCGCGCCGGTGATGTCGATAGCTATCTTCTCGGGTGCCATTCTCGCCCTGCGTCCGGTCTTTGCGCGGGAGATTCTTGACGTCGGAGCGTCGGGCCTTGGCTGGCTTAGTGCGGCGTTCGGGCTTGGGAGCCTCCTCGGCAGCCTCATCGTGATCGGTCTCGGTGAGCGCATGCGACTGAAGGGTCTGGTCCTCCTGATTTCGGCGCTGGATTGGTGCGTATGCATGGTCTTTTACGCGATTAGCCCCTGGTTCGTTGCGGACCTGTTTCTGGAGCTCATGCTCGGCATGGCAGCACCGTTCTGGACGACGGCCAGCATGACGCTCCTCCAGGTCCGGGTGCCTGAGCAGCTGCGAAGCAGGGTCCTGGCAGCGTTCTTTATGCTGATGCAACTTCTGCAGCTCAACTGGCTCTTCACCGGCCTCTTGGCCGATGCCATCGGCGATCGCGAGGCTCTGTTTATCATGGGCTTGATTCCCACTGGCCTTATCGTTGTAATGCTGATCGTCCTGCGCCCCTTGGTCACCATGGGAAGCGCGCGGAATCCACTCGTTCCTTACGAGATTCTTCCGGACGGGGTAGCAGCAACGCGGACTTGATGGTTGTCTTTTGGCCGAGGGGAACCCCACGCCGAAGAGCGAGGGCCTTGCCCGACCCGCATGCGGAGCACCCTATGAGTTCGGGACGGAGGTTGATCTGGGGGGGCTCCCGTTGAACTAGAACCTTGACGATTGGCCTTATTTCACACCAGAGCGAAACTCCGGCATCGCGGAGCTCAGTTTCCCGAACGCGGGGTATGACATCTGGTCAGCCGAGTTTGACCACCTGTACCAGAAGGTGGGCACCGGCATCTTTGCCTTCACGGTGCACCCGTAGTGCATCGGCAAAGGCGGCCGGATGCTCATTCCTGAACGGCTGATAAACCACGTCAAGAGCCACGAAGGCGTGCGATTTACCACGATGTCCCAAGTCGCTGCAGAGTTTCGCGAGACTCGGACGGTTGCTGATGAGACCGAAAAGGAGACGGCGTTGCCCACGTCGCACTTGTGGCTTTCACGGTAGGCGTGTCCCGTTCACAGCCTGTATAAAACGCAATACCGGGGCCGCTCATGTGTGAGCGTACGGCATCCCCGTGGAGGGTTTGTAGTTGGAAGATAACGTCGTCAAGAACAAGGAATTCAACGAACGGATCGTCAAGTACCTTGAGCGGCAAATTCCAGCCGCTCAAGAGTTGTCGGCCCACGTTGTCCGGATGATGGGTGGCCGCTCTTGGGACCTCTTTGGCGTCCGTGCCGAGTGGCAGGAGGGTGGTCAGCCGAAGAAGGACGCTTGGGTGTTCAAGGTTTCGCCTAAGGGTGGGATTCTCGAGCCGCACGACCCTTCGGTGGAGTTCCGTCTCCTCGAGGTCTACGAGCGGAACGGACTGCCTGTTCCCAGGCCCGTGTGGCTCGAGATGGAGAGCGAACCGCTGGGACGCCCGTTCTATGCTATGGAGTGGGTGGAAGGCGGCGACATTCCATCGCTCGCAGACCCGCGATTCGAAGATCCGGCGGAAAAGGACCGCTGGGGCAAAGCCTTCGCCGGGATGTTGGCTCGCATCCACAACCTCGACTGGCGAAAAGAGAACCTGACCGAGTTCATACCCCCACTCGATGCGCCGGGGAATGACCCGGTGGAACGCGAAATTGCTTGGATGGAGCAGAAAGCTGCTGGGATGGAGCTGCCGCCGACGCCCGCGCTTCGGGGAATCTTCCAGTGGTTGCGGGTGAATCGTCCCATCATCTCAGATGACGAAGCCCGCCTTGTTTACGGCGACTACCGCTTCGACAACTTCTTCTGGAAGGATGGGGAGCTCGTATCTCTGCTCGACTTCGAGATGGGCCTTATCGGTCACCCTATGGAAGACGTGGCGTTCGCCCGCATGCTGTCTGGCTGGGCAGGAATCCACGGCGACCATGCTCGCCACTATGAGGAGCTCAGCGGTGTCAAGATCGACGAGCAGCTCGTTGCCTATTTCCTTACGCTGAAGATGACTCAGATCACTGTGATCGTCTCGCTCGCGGGAATCCAGGGGGCGATGCAGGGGCGTTCGAGAGACTCGCGGGGGATTAGCCTCGCCAATGGCGCTCACGTGGGGTCCGTTGGAATGCTCGGACAGTTTGTAACAGGAGGTGCCCGGTGAGACCGACCGTTCCTGCAATTCTGCGAATCCTCAAGAACAGCCTCGAGGAGCATGTTATCCCCGAGCTCGAAAGTCACTACGCTCGTGGTCAGGCTGGCCAAATCGCGCTGACACTTGAGTGGCTGGCCGACGGTTGGGTGGAGCCGCTCCAGAAGACACGGGAGGGCAACGCTGCTGTCCGAAGTTCGCTGATGGCCGTCAACGACGAGCTCGTGAAACTGGTCCAGAGCGATGCGGCACAAAAGGACCACTGGGCCGCCGCCCAGTCTCAGCTCGGCGACATGCTTGGCGACGCTGTCGAGGACACCGCAGCGGCTCAGGATGCCGACCGAGACCGCGTATTCAAGATCCTGGATGACCTCGTGATTGCGGCGGGGGCACCGATGCCCGGTACGGAAGGCACAGGCCCACTCTGGGCGGCATTGTTGGCATCGCTGGAGCAACTGTCGGAGGCAGAGACCTACTACGGTCAGATTCCTCTGCCGGAGGAACACTGGGTCGCTACGTAGCTGGTTTGTCCTTAAGACTGGGGCTCACGCCCATGGCCACTCTCGAAGAGCACTTGGCCAACTTGGCTGAGGCCTTCGACAGTGCCTATATGGACGAGCTGCGGCTCCCGTCCGGAAGCTGGGAGACCAATCCGGCTGCGTCTGGCGATGGTGAAGAAACCTAGAGCGGCCCGGCAGGTCGCCGAGCACATGGCGACCGCCTCGGCCGGCTCCGTAGCCGGGATCGCGTTCTTCATCGGGGTCCCCGGACCGGTCCGCGAGGAGTCCGAGTTTCCGTCGGTTGACGAGGCCCTGGGCGCCACGCAGGTCGCGTACGCGAAGTTCATGGTGGTCGTGAGAGCCATCCCAGAGGACAAGCTGAAAATGGAGGTCGAAGCGCCCAGGTTCGGCAAGAACACAATCTCAGGGTTCCTCGGGATGGCCGCTCAGCACCTGCACCAGCACTCGTAACAGCTGGCGGAACTCAACTGGTAACCCGCTCGTATCGGTTGGTGCCGGTGGTCGAGCCGACTAGCCGGAGCCAGGAACCTGAAAAGAGCTGAATTGCTCCCGCTCGCGCGCAAGGTCGGCCGCTTCGCGCTTCCCCCAGGGCAGGAGCTTGACTCGTCGAACGTGGTCGGCTCCGGAGCCGTTTAATCCTGCGAGGTTCAGAGTGCCAGCCAGGTCTGGGCTTCCTGAATAGTACGCAGGCGTTGAGCCATCGCCGGCCGGCGTGGCGCGATCCCAATGCCCGAGCGCGATGTAATCTGCGTCGACCGCGGCCATCTCCTCGCTCGTTATAAGCCATGAACGATGTTCATCCCGCCCGTGTTCAAGCCAGTGGCCATGCGCGACCGCGACCTGGTGCTCGGCGAAACGAACTGGCGCGTCTCGGAGGGGGGACATACTCCCGTAGTCGACGTGAGGCTTCCCCCAGAATCCTAATCCGAGCTCCGGGATCTCAATCCGGTCGTCGTCAGTCACACCGAACACATACACGTTGTCCGGGTCCCCAATACCTCCTCTTCGATACACCGACGACGGCACAAGGCAGTCGTGGTTCCCGGGGAGGACGACCACCGGGATAGGCGCATCGCCGAGCAGGCGGGCCGCGGCGTCGAGTACCTCGAGTCGCAGTCGATTGTGGTCGAAAATGTCGCCTGCCAGGACCAACGCGTCAGCGCCCTCGGCCACGGACGTTTGGATAACAGAACGAAGTGAGCCCAGATCTTCGATGCCGGAGTGATTACCGATGTGCAGGTCCGAGCTGTGGGCCAGTAGCAGCTCCGAAGAATGCCCCTGCTGTTCGGAGCTGCCCGCGGTCGACTCTACGTCGCTATTCTGCACCCGCAACCGCTGCCTTAAACGTTCTGATCACTAAACCGCCTTGATTCCCTGGTATTCCTGGCTGAACACGATTTCGATGAGGCCGAGGCCTACATCGGAGGAATCGTCCAGGTTTGTGACGCTTCCGTAGAGTTCGGCAAAGTGCCCGCCGGGCCTCTGTGGGACCTCCGTCTTCCCGGATTCGTCGAAGACCTTTACGGGATGGCTGACATCCCAGATCTCGCCCTCCAGTACATCTTCACCCCTGAAGATGCCACGGCCCAGTCCGTCGTTCCAGCCTCCCCAATAGCCGCCGCCCTGCATGTAAACGGGCTCGCTGATGATGTCGACTTGGAAGCGGTCCAGTCCGCCATCCGGACGGGTGAAGTGGATCTCCGCCGCTTTCATTCTCGGCCAGCCATCTTCGAACTGAGCGTCCACGACCTTGACGTCTGTGTAGGCCCAGCCCTCTTTGCCCGAATCGTAAGGGTAGTCAATCCAGCTGTGGACCGTGCCCTCCTCGTTGGCGCCGGTCCCGGACGCGACGTGTGAGCCGTCGTTGTGGTGCCGGAAAGAGTAGTAGAGTGAGCGGTCGGGAAAACGAATCAAGGACCAGTGCCGCGCGCCGGGCTCACCCCAGAACGACCGTGGTCGCCCTTGCCCTGGGGCTGCGTGGGGATGGGGCTTCTCGCCCCATCCGGTGTCACCGAGCCCCCAGGAGTGGTCTTTGGCCCCGACCCAGCCATCCTCGACTTTGAAGTTGTACTCGCGGGGTCCAACCTTCAGATACCCCGAAAGGTTTCCGAGCTGGATGATGTTTGAGCGCTCGCCCATAAGCCTGCCATCCACCCAGCGACGCACGCCCGAAGCCTCGTCGTAAGGCGGTGCGGCGCTCTCCCAGAGGATGTCGAACTCGACCTGGTGGGGGTTGCTCTCTAGGCCGAGCTTCAGGGTCCTGTGGCCCCGGATAATGTCCATCGAGAAGGGCCCGACCGTCAGGTCGTCGATATCAGGGCGCAGCCTCCGGGTGGCCCGGACGTTGTACTGCTTACCGTCGACCGTCGCCACGATCACGTACGCGTCGATCACATTGGTGTTGTGATAGAGCCGCAGGGCTGAGATCAGATTGACCTCGCCACCGGGATCCCCGACGCAATGCCAGTATCCGTCGCTCCAGCCAGGGCTGGCGCTCGAGACCATGTTGAAGGTGTCGATTGTTTGATGCCGGGGCCATTCGTCGAGTTCGGTAAGGACACGTCGTGCAGGCATACGGTTCCCCCTCAAAGGTGCCGATGAGTATAGCCCCCGCCGACCCAACTTGGGTCGGCGGGGTGCTCCGGTCGAGCCACAGTTGAGCGCCGTTCAGGTGCCGAACTGTCAGGCTGTGATCGTCTTCGCCATTTTCTCGAGCTGGGCGAATGCCTCCGGCTCCGGAACGGATGCCAGCCCAAGATTGATTCGGTTCACTTCAAGATCCTCGAGCTCGGAAATCGAGTAGACCTCGAGTACGCCGGCACCTGCGGTGATCTTGGGAGTTTCGCGGCCTGCCGCCTTCGAGAGGCTGCGCATCTCCTCGACGATCTGCGGTAGCTCGCTCACCGGGGTCATTCTTCCGCGGAAGCTCTCGTCAAACTGAACCGTGAGCGCGGGAAGCCAGCCGTCCCCGTAGGCGACCACGCGCTTGATCACGTTCTCCCCGGCACCGCCGACCAGGATCGGCGGATGAGGCTTTTGGACAGGCTTTGGGAACTGCCAGGTGGGGGCGAAATCAACGTGGCGGCCGTGGTACTCTGCTTCATCCTGCGTCCAGAGCTGCTTCATGGCCTCGACACGCTCGCGCATGAGGCGGAACCGGGTCTTCGGGTCCGTGCCGTGGTTCTCCATCTCGGGTTCGTTCCACCCCGCGCCGATGCCGAGTATGACCCGGCCGTTCGAGAGCTGGTCGAGGGTGGCAATTTCTTTCGCGCAGTTGAAGGGGTCGCGCTGTGTGATGAGAGCGATCGCCGTTCCGAGCTTTATCTTCTCGGTCACTGCTGCCGCCGCTCCAAGCGATACGAACGGGTCGAGGATGCTCTTGTACATCATCGGAACTTCAGGGCCGAACGGCCATGGCGTGTCCACCGGCATATGCGAGTGCTCGGGTACGAACATGGCTTCGAACCCCAGTCGCTCTGCTTCGACGGCGACCCTGTCAGGGCGTGCGCTGTCGGGTGTTGGGAAATAGGTGAATCCGTACTTCATTTGGATCGATTCCTCCAAGTCTTCTTTTCAATTTCGCGTGCCCGGCCGTGGCAGCCGGCACCTTTCTGTCGCTAAGTTCTCCTAGGCCATTCCCCGTTTCTTCATTTCGCACTGGAGTCGAGCAGCGCTCGACTCCAACAGAGGCGTCCGCTCATCTTCAGTGAGCGTTCCCTCGGTATCTTTCGCTATCTTGGCGCTGTCGAACAGGATCCACTTCTCTGGTACGACCTTGGCAATGACTCGCAATGGCAAGGTCGGGCGGCGTACGAAGTCGACCGCGGCTGCCGGATCGGTCGGGTTCAACTTGGCCGAGACCTCCGGGTAGAATCAGCTCTTGGTCTCGCGGCCCTCGTGGGCTATTGCTCTGGTCCTTGGCGGTCGCCGTCGCCCAAAGGAGCCTGTGAGGACACCTGTCAGTCGGCACGCACGATGTGGATGTCGGCTGGATCTATCTCGATGGCGAACTCGCGGCGGTGCGATATGCCAAGGACTTCGTACGGCCTCGCCGCGATCTCCACTTCGATCTCCGGACCTATCCCCTCCGGTTGTAGCTTGAGAGCATAGGCCGACCCATAGGCGAACTCTTCGATGATGCGCGTGGTGGTCAGGTTCGCATGGACTTCGGAGGGGTGGAGTTCACGTCTCAGGTTCACTCGCTCGGCCCGCACCATCACGTCGACCGCATCGCCGGGTTGGAGGTCACCCGAGGCCGTGTTCGCCACTAAAACGAGGCCGTTGACGCTGACGGTTGTGCGGGGCGGTTCCACCGCGACCACCCTGCCGCCCCAGATATTCGAGACTCCGGTCAGTTCAGCGACTCTGCGGCTCGAAGGCTTTCGAAAGACGTCGTCGCGAGGCCCAAGCTGAAGGATTTCGCCGTCGTCGAAGACCGCGAGCCTATCGGCCAAGAGATGTGCCTCGCGGAGGTCATGGGTGACAAAAAGGATTGTCAGGCCCATCTGCGCCCGGAGCTGCAGGAGTTCGGCTCGCAGCCCCGCCCTGAGCGATTCGTCAAGGGCGCTGAATGGCTCGTCGAGGAGTAGTAATTGTGCCCGTCTTCCTAGGGCGCGGGCTAGGGCAACTCGTTGCTGCTGCCCTCCGCTCAGTGTCGCCGGCTTGCGGTTTTCAAAGCCTTCGAGGCCCAGGCCGGCGAGCAGTTCCATCGCGCGGCGGTCCCGCTCCGGGGTGTTCTTCATCCCGAAGGCAATGTTCTCCGCGACCGACATGTGCGGAAACAGGGCTGGATTCTGAAGTGCATAGCCGGCTGACCGCCGCCGCGCTGGCAAGTTGAAACTGCGCTCGGAGTCGAACCACCAACTGCCGTCGTAGGTGATCTGGCCGGCGTCCGGTGTTGTCAGTCCGGCTATCATCCGCAAGGTCTGACTCTTGCCGGAGCCGGAGTGGCCGAACAGGACGAGGAGCTCTTCTTGGGCTTCGAAGGCAGTGGTCAGCTCAAAGTTTCCCAGTCGCTTTCTCACGTCGATCGCGAGGCCGGTCACCTTCGACCTCCAACTTGGAGCAGCAAGGCCATGGCGAGCAGGATCGCAAGGCCAATCAGGGCCGAAAAAAGCGCAAGAGTATTAGCCAGGTCTTGGTTGCCCGCCTGGACAGCGTCGAAGATGGCAGCGGGTACTGTTTGGGTCTCGCCGGGGATACTTGCAGCGACGATGACCGTCGCGCCGAACTCGCCAAGGCTCCGGGCGAAAGCAATGAGGACGGCGGCAGCGAGCCCGGGCCAGGCAAGCGGCAGGGCCACGCGGAGGAAGAGTCGGAGAGGCGAAGCCATGGTCTCGCCCACCGCGAGGATCTCGGGCTCTATCTGCTCGAAACCCGCCTGGGCTGTGCGGACGTAAAGGGGGAGCGAAACGATAGCGGCGCTGATCGCCGCTCCCTGCCAGGTGAACACCAGTCTTAGCCCGAGGTCATCGATGAGGAACTGACCGAACGAGCTCTGGCGCCCGAGTCCGTACAGCACGTAGTAGCCGATCGCGGTCGGAGGCAACACGAGAGGTAACAGGGCAACCGAAGATAGTAGAGCCGATATGCGGCGATCGCTTCGGGTGATGAGCCAGGCAAGGGGCGTCCCGGCGAGGATGCAGAGTGTCGTAGCAGTGAGGGCGACGTAGGCCGAGATTCGGAATGTCGACCAGTCAACGTCTCCGAAGTTCATCGCCTCGCGACCTCAAATCCAAAATCGCTTAAGAACGTTTGCCCTTCCGGATCGAGCAGGTACTGGAGGATGCAGCGGCCCGTGAGCTCCGCACCGGTGCCTTTGATGACCGCGCCGGTCTGGAGAATGGGCTCGTGAAGCGTGGATTCGATGACCTGGAACGGTCGCCCGGTATTCACGACGAGGGCCAGTGCAACCAGCGCTGCGTCGGCGTTTCCCGTCTCCGCGTAGTCGACTGCCTGGCGGGCGTTATCCCCGAGCACAAGCCGATCCTCGACGGCATCGAGGACTCCAACCTTCGAGAGGGCTTCGCTGGCGGCGCGGCCGTAAGGCGCGTGAGAGGGGTTTGCAATCGCGATGGTGCCGAATGAGGCGTCACTGAGCGATCCAAGAGCGGCAGGTGGGTCGACCCCGTTTCGCCAGATCAGTGCCAGCCGCCCGATTCCATAGGCTCCAGCGCCATCAGGCACGACGAATCCTTTTTGAAAAACCTCCTCGGTAAAGGCGATATCGGCTGAGAGAAAGAGGCCGAATCTTGCACCCGCAAGGACCTGCATCCGCAACCTTCCAGACGATCCGAAAACGAATGTAATGTCGGATTCGCACGCGTCCTCTAGGGCGGGTTGGAGGCGCTCCAGTGCGTCCCGAATGTTCGCGGCTGCGGCGACTGAAATACTTGACGATGCTTTCTCGCCCACCACCACGACATCGTCTACGGAGTCGCCTGGGAATCGAAGTGGTACTGGCTCGGTCGTGGTCGTGGTCGTTTCGTTCGCCGAGCAGCCTGCGAGCACGACCAGCAAAGCGATGGTAGTGGCGAGTGTGGCCATTCTGTTACAGATTCGCAGCATCAGCGATTCCCGAGTGTGAGCCGGTAGGAATTGAGCCATCCCAGCGTGGCTTCGGCGGCCGATCGCTTCGAATCATCGACGAGTCGGGAGAATTCGGTGCCGGCTTCACGACGATTGAGGCCGGTCAGGTACGTTTCGCACACCTGGAGTTGGCCATCCACGAGGCGTTCGAGCGCGGGCTGGTCGGTTCGCTCGAGGAAGAACAGCTTGAGGAGGAACTCGAGCCGAATCTCTCGCATTCGTTCAACTGGCTCGCGAAGCCAGGCCTGCAGTAGCTCCCACCCTGCCGGGTCGAGTTCGAAGATCTTGCGCGGCGGGCGGAGGCCGACGCGCTCCTCCTTCCACCCGACCAGGTCCCGGGTCTCCAGATTCCGCAGATACGTGTAAAGAGTGCTGTGCTCGACCGGGCAGACATCGATGAGCGACTCGGATTCGAAGAAGTTGAGCATCTCGTATCCGTGCATTGGCCTGAGGGCTAGAACTCCGAGAATGGCGAACTCACCGGGGAGGAGGGCCCGCTCGCTCATGCTCAAACTCTAGGTGGTAGCCGTATAGTTGGCAACCGAATAAGTGGCTGCAAACCTTGATGGAGGAGGAGACGACTTCGACGGACGCGTGGGGACGTTTGCAGGTCTGTTGCGGCTATCGACCTATCCGGCGTAGAACGGCTGATCAAGTACCCAACGACCTCGTAGCCGTTTGGTGGAACGGCCTGTCAAGGATTTGGGCCGGGGAGAATGAGATGAAGTCAGTCGAAAAATTTGGACTCGCAGCCCACTGGGAGAGGAACCGATGAGCTTCACGACAGAGGAGGTCTCTGCCTACCTGAGCGAGCGCCTCGACGCCCCGACGACCGTCGGCTCTCTCTTCCAGACTTTCCCGGGAATGTCGCGGGAGACATGGATCGTGAAGGCGCAAGTTGGCGAAGGCGCTCTCGCAGAGGAAAGAGATCTCGTAATTCGTGTGAATCTGCCGAGCGGCGGAATCGTTCCCCTTCCCCTTAAGCTGGAGTGGGACGTTTACCAGAAGCTTTGGGGCACGGAGATCCCGGTAGCAGAGCCACTCTGGTACGACGAGGGACTTCCTTTTGCGGATGGAAGGGCTCATATGGTCCGCAATCTCGTCAATGGGAGCACGAGCGTTCCCGGAATTGGCGAGTCGGGGCCCAAAGGCGATGCCTTCAGGAAGCGAATCGCATTCGAACATGCGGAGAAACTTGCCCTCGTGCACACGTTCGACTGGAGGGCGAAGGGGCTCGACAAGATTCTCCCCACTCCAGACTCAGCCGCGGAGGCCTTCCGCCACGATTTCGAGATGTGGGTAACTCTCTGGGAGCAGCATCGTCCAGCCCCGTATCCGGAGGTCACCAGGTTCCTTTACTGGCTGCGGGAGCAGATTCCAGACACAACGCCCCGGATAGCGCTCGTCAAGGGAAACAACGGTATCGGAGAAGAGATCTGGAAGGACGGCAAGATCGTCGCCATGAGTGACTGGGAACTCGCTTCTCTGGGCGACCCTACCCAGGACTGGGCGTTTTCACAGGGCATGTTGGGCCTCGCTGACCCATCAGAGACGCTCGCGCACTACGAAGAAAAGGCCGGTTTCAAGCTTTCGCGGCGTGGCATGGCGTTTGCCCAGCTATTCATCGCCTTTAAAACGATCGCCTGTCTTAGCAACAGCCTGAAAAGCTTCATCGCCGGCGAGGACCACCGGCCGGTTCCGGTCACGCTTGGGCTCGGCAACGTGAAGAACTCGATCCATCGGCTGGCGCCACTTGTCGGCATGGACCTGGTCGACGCGGCGGACGTCCTGTCGGGGCCACGGGCCCCCTCCAGCGTCTATTTTTCAAAGGATGATTAGACTAAATCCGGACCTTCCGATGGCGTGTGGGAGGCCCGAATTTACGATCCGGTCACAGTTTCGAACTAGATCCGTGGTATCCTAGGCACGCGTCGAATCCCGTCCAACGGGAACGGGGGAACCAAAATTTGGGGCTAACGAGCGGCTCGTCTGCTCGCGGCGACTTCCGACGCCGAGCCCGTCAGCTAACCTCGTAGACGCTAATCGGGAGACGGTTTCGTCTCCTCCACCGAGTCTCTTCGGAGATTGCCGGAGGTCCGACTTGCCGCGCTTGGATGCGTCCCAGAGAGTTGATCTGCGTCGCCGGGGAATGGCCCGGTGGGCGCTCAGTCACGCTGTCTCGCTGAATCCGATCGCGGGCGCCAGGTCGCTTGTTCGCTATCCCGGTGGCAGGGCCGGGGTTTGCGGATCCAGACAGCCTGGTCGGTCCTTCGTGCGACGCTTCAGCCCTTGCTCTGGTCGATGCTTGGCGTTGGCTTCAGCAGGGTTTCACTGGTGATCTGGAGGATCTCAATGACAGTCATATTCGACACTGACCCTACCGGGCTGGATGCCCAAATCACGTCCCATGACCCCCTCGAGGAGGTCGTAGGCGCGCTCCGCGCTGCCAGGGAAGTCCCGTTCGAAGCGGAGAGACCTGCCCTCTGGCATAAGCGCTTTACCGCTCGCGTTACTGACGCGCTTGTTGCGATGCGCGGCCACGCTACCAACGCAAGGACGGCCGCAGGCTCTCTACGTTCCGAATGTTCGACCCTTGTGACAAAGATCGACGGACTTCTCGCTTCAGCTCTCAGCGCTCAGCCGAGACAGGTCCAAGTACCCCAGATGGTGGAACTATCCGAACAGGCGGTGGCCCTTGAGCTGGCCGGCCGCGACCACGCGCGAGTGGCTGCTCTGTGCGAAGAGGGCGCCCCCGGCGGTTGACCTAAGACCAAACTCTCGCCAGCATCAGCGTTCGCGCCTCGCCGGGGGCCAGTTTTGAACCGGGAGGCGCTTCAGGAGGACCCATGACAGAGCACAAGTATCACGCCTATGGCGCGCACAATATCAGCAACGTTCCGCAGTTCGCGAATCTTCCAGAGGAGGACAGGTTCGCGATCGATGTGGTGTCGCGGGTGCTCCCATTCAAGATCAATAACTACGTTGCCGACGAGCTTATCAATTGGGACAATGTACCTAACGATCCCGTCTACACTCTCACGGTGCCTCAGCGCGGAATGCTCGCGCACCATCACTTCGAGGCCGTCGCTCGGCTGGTTCGGGACGGCGCTCCGAAGGATCAGATTGATTCAGCTGTGGCCGAAATCCGAGCGACCTTGAATCCGCACCCGGCCGGCCAGCTCGAGCACAACGTGCCAGAGCTCTATGGCGAGCGCCTCGAAGGTATGCAGCACAAGTACCGCGAGACCGTCCTCTTCTTCCCAGCCAGTGGACAGACCTGTCATGCCTACTGCACATTCTGCTTCCGATGGCCACAGTTCGTTGGCGACAAGGGCCTCAAATTCGCCTCAGCCGAGGCCTCTGCGCTCGTCGACTACCTCCGCTATCATCCCGAGGTAACAAATGTCCTCTTCACCGGGGGGGACCCGATGGTGATGAGCGCTGCGCGTTTGGAGTCCTATATCCGGCCGATTCTGGAGGCCAGGCTCCCGAACATCGTCAGCATTCGCATCGGCACGAAATCCCTCAGCTACTGGCCCTACCGGTACCTTACCGACAAGGATTCGGAGGACGTGCTCAGCCTCTTCCGTGAAATAACCGGCAATGGTTTGCATCTCGCCATCATGGCGCACTTCAACCATCCCCAGGAACTGCAGACATCCGCAGTCGCCGAGGCCATCGGCAAGATTCGCGACACCGGGGCCGAGATCCGGACGCAGTCGCCGTTGATGGCCAATATCAACGACAGGGCCGAGGACTGGTCTGCTATGTGGCGAAAGCAGGTCAATCTCGGCTGCATCCCCTACTATATGTTCATTGCGCGTGACACCGGTGCACAGCAGTTCTTCAGGGTGCCCCTTGTCCGGGCGCAGGAGATCTACCGCGAGGCATACGCACACGTAAGCGGACTCGCGAGGACCGTTCGCGGACCTAGTATGTCCGCCGATCCCGGAAAGGTCCGGGTCATCGGACCTGTCGAGCTTCCGGGTCGCAAAGTGATGGCGCTGAACTTCCTTCAGGCCCGGGACCCCGACTGGGTGCAGCGAATTTTCCTGGCCGAATGGGATGAGAACGCTGCCTGGCTCGATGAGCTGAGGCCAGCCTTCGGAGAGACGCGATTCTTCTTCGAAGACGAACTCGCCGCTATGCACGGCAACGCTCTCCAGGAGCTCGTGTTCAGCGCACGCTAAGTTCGTTCCCTGTGGGGCCGCGGGTTTCCCCTCCTCCTCTGTGGTTACTCGGCCGACTCAGCGCTCAAGAGGTCCAGCCGTTCGGCCTCCCCCTGCGTTAGCTCGAAGTCGAGGGCGCCCGCGTTCGACGTAGCCTGGTCGCTATCCTTGGCTCCCGGTATCGGAATGACGCCCTCCTGTCGCGCGAGCCAGTTGAGCGCTACTTGGGCTGGCGTTTTCTCGTGCTCATTGCCAATGCTCGCGAGTTCCTCAATGAGAGGCTGCAACTCGCCAATCTTCCTGAACTGACGCCGCATCCGCCGTATGCCGTCTACGCTGGACCCGGGGCCATATTTGCCCGAAAGCGCACCCGAAGCGAGCGGGGTGTAGGCGATGAGGGCCACGTTCAGCTCCCGACAGGCATTGAGGACTCCGTTCTGTTCGGGATCCCGGTGAAGAAGGCTGTAGTTGACCTGGTTTGAAGCCAGCGGAATGTCCCACCTTTCGAGGGCTTCGAATGCTCTCCTCATCTGGTCCGCGTTGTAGTTACTCACGCCCACCGCTTTGATTCGCCCAGCCTCGATCTCGTCGGCCATCGCTTCCATCAAAGGCTCGATCTTGAGAAAAGAAAAAGGCCAGTGCACCTGATAGAGATCGACGCTTTCCATGCGCAATCGCCGGAGGCTTCCGGCCAGCGCCTTCGACAAGGATGAGGGCCGCAGGCGGGTCGGAAGTGGCGCGAATTTGGTGGCGACCAAAGCCTCCCTCTCAGAGCGTTGGAGGAAATAACCGACGAGTCGCTCCGATTGCCCGCGGCCATACATCTCTGCTGTGTCTATCAGTGTGACACCGGCGTCCAGCGACGCCTGGAAGGCGCGATGCGCCCCTTGCACATCCTTCCTGTTCCATGTCATGGCACCGACTCCAAGCGTTGGGGTCGTGAGTTCGGTTTTTCCGATCGTCACAGGTGTCCTGAGATCGCCCAATTTCGCCTCCATCCCGGAGCCAGCCCGGCTGGGCGGACCGCCAAGAAATACCTCGGTCTCTAGCCGGGATAATAGCCTCCCCGAAACGCCCCGGCATAGCAAGAAATCTTGAGCTGCGCCCGCGATGGTTCCATTGTAGTGCGATGCTCGTTGGAGCTTGGTCATCAGCTACGATGATTGCCGGAAGAGAGGCACTCGGTGGATTCTGTAGCGATTGGAGTTGACATAGGTGGAAGCAGTATCAAGGTCGCTGCAGTCGATCTGACTAAAGGCGCCCTTGCGAGCGCGAGGCTTGTTGCGCCCACACCGGAAGTTGCCTCTCCCGCGGCCGTCGGGGAGATTGTTCATGACTTGGTCAATGACGCTTCGATGCCGGTCGACGTGCCGGTTGGGATCGGATTTCCCGGAGTCATCAAGTCCGGCTTGATCTGCACGGCGACTAACCTGGGGGAGACCTGGGTCGGGATCGACATCAACAACGCGACCGGTCGGGCGGTGGGCCGGCCCACCGCGGCAGTCAACGACGCTGACGCGGCCGGTCTAGCCGAAATGCGATTCGGCGCCGGGCGTGGTGTGAGGGGGCTGGTGATCATGGTTACGCTGGGTACTGGCATAGGTACGGGCGTGTTTCACGATGGGCGCCTCGTCCCGAACGCTGAACTTGGGCATATCGAAGTGCGCGGTGTCGATGCCGAGACCAGGGCGGCGGCTTCAATACGCGATAGTAAGAAGCTCAGTTGGGTGGCCTGGTCCCGGAGGGTCGAGGAGTATCTGGATGCCCTCGATCGGCTCCTCTGGCCCGACCTTGTGATCATCGGTGGGGGCGTGAGCGCTGAGCCGGAGAAGTTTCTGCCACTGATCAAGGTACGGCCGCAGGTAGTTCCGGCGGTCATGGGGAACGACGCTGGTATTGTTGGAGCCGCGCTCTGGGGATTCGAAGGCGATGAGTGTTAGCTGTGATCAAACGGGCCCGTTCGGGTGCAGCTAAGAAGAACACAGTTTCACGCCCGGGAGAGTTGAGACCATGGGTGGGTCAGCTGGCTCAGGTTTGGGCAAATCGGCCCAGATTCTAGGGAACAATCTAGATCAATTCTGCATCAATCGGTCGAGCACCTGGCTTCTTTCCGGATGATGCTGGGATTGATCGTGCTTCGGCCTGCTGGCGTAAATGAGACTTCGCGGCCTGGGGCGTCGCAGTTGGCCCAGCTGACTACCCGGACGTGGCGGTTGGGGTGACCGGACGCGTGGCCGGCGGCCACGCCGACCGGGGAGTCTTGCTGTGTGGGAGCGGGGTTGGAGTGAGTGTTGCAACAAACAAAGTGGCCGCAATCCGCCATGACACGTTTTCGGCAAGGCAGGGAGTCGAGGATGATGCTATGAATGTCCCGTGTCTTGGTGCGCGAGTTATTGGCCCGGAGCTGGCTGTTGAGGTCGTCGGCGCCTTCGCGTCTGCCGAATTCCTAGCAGCTGAGCGAAACGCATGGAGACCGGCCAAGGTTATTGCGCTTGAATCAGCGGGAGCACCTCAAATTACGGGAGGTACCGAATGACCGATACCGGAGCGTCGACCCTCAAGACCCACCAGCTCCTGGAGGCCGAGCAGAGCCCCTGGCTCGACAACATCCATCGCGAGTTACTCACTTCCGGCGAACTTGCGCGCATGGTTGAGGACGGTCTCGTCACCGGCCTCACTTCCAATCCGACGATATTCGACCGTGCCATCTCAGGCTCTAGCGAGTACGACGAAGCCCTGGACCACATCACCGCGAAAGGTGGGCTGAGTCCGTACGAAGGGTTCCTCGAAATCGCGGTCGACGACATTCGTGCCGCCACCGAGATTCTTCGCCCAGTGTACGAGCGCACGAACTCCGGAGATGGCTATGTGTCTCTCGAAGTTCCGCCGGGCCTCGCTGCTGACGCCGAGGCGACGGTCGCCGAGGCCGCGCGTCTCTTCGAGCGAGTTGGCTGCCCAAACCTGATGGTCAAAGTCCCTGGGACGCCCGAGGGCATGATCGCCACTCGCCGCCTGATAGCTGCGGGCGTCAACATTAACGTCACGCTGCTGTTCAGCATCGAGCAGTACGAAGCGGCGGCAGAGGCCCATATTGCCGGCTTGGAAGATCGCCTGGCCGCAGGGAATGACGTGTCGTCGGTCGCGGGGGTTGCTTCATTCTTCGTATCCCGAGTCGACACTGCTGTAGACGCGCTTCTTTCGGGCGATTCACAGCTACGAGGGCGAATTGCTGTGGCGAACGCACGCGCCGCCTATGGCCGCTACCAGGAGATCTTCAGCGGCGACAGGTGGGGCCGGCTCACCGCCGCGGGCGCAATGCCGCAGCGCCCACTCTGGGCATCTACGGGGACCAAGAATCCTGATTACAGCGACGTGCTCTACGTCGAAACCCTGATCGGCCCGGACACCGTGAACACAATGCCTGAAGCCACTCTCGCGGCGGCCCTCGACCACCTGAAGGTTGCCCCGACGCTTATCCCAGGGATCGAGCCCGCGAAAAGAGAGCTTGCTCAGCTCGCAGCGGCCGGGATTGATCTCGCCGGCGTTACGACCAGGCTTCTCGAGGAGGGTCTGGCGTCCTTCGCCGCCGACTTCGACCGTCTCCTCGACCGAATTGCTGAGCGCCTCGAGCAGAGAACCGGGGCAGCTGGATGAGTTTGGCTTTGCCGGGCCGTGAGATGACAGAAACCCTGCGGCAAATAGAGGAAGCCGGGGTTATCGATCGAATCTGGGCGGGTGATCATACGGTCTGGAAGCCCGATCCGACCGAAATTGCGGATCGCCTTGGTTGGCTTGCTCTCCCCTCTTCAATGCTGACGCACGTCGACGATCTGGAGGCTTTCGGCCGCGAGGCTCGCGATGAAGGAATCAGCGCGGTCGTCCTTCTTGGGATGGGAGGATCGAGCCTTGCTCCGGAGGTCATGGCCGCGACTTTCGCCTCCCAGCCGGGGACACCTCGCCTTGAGGTGCTAGACACGACGGACCCCGCTCAGATCATGGACTTGGAGTCGCGGATCGACCTCGGGCAGACGCTCTTTGTCGTCGCTTCGAAGTCGGGGACCACAATCGAGACTAGATCACAGTTTGCTTACTTCTGGGAAAGGTTTCCCGAGGGCCGCAACTTTGTGGTCATCACCGATCCCGGCAGTGCCCTAGAGGAGATCGGAGCCAGCCACAACGTTCGCCGGGTATTTCTGAATCCGTCCGATATCGGTGGAAGGTACTCAGCGCTCTCTTTTTTTGGCCTCGTGCCTGCGGCGCTCATCGGTGTCGACATACGTGCGCTTCTTGAACGAGCTGGCGAAATGATGCGGGCTTGCGGTGCCGGAATTTCGGTTTCCGACAATCCGGGTGCGAACCTCGGAGCGGTCATGGCCGGGTTATCCAAGAGGGGCCGGGACAAGCTCACGCTCGCGCTTCCCGAGGGTCTTTCCACGCTGGGGTACTGGATTGAACAGCTGGTCGCTGAGTCGACTGGCAAAGAAGGCTTGGGAATTCTTCCCGTCGAAGGCGAGGTGCTGGGAACACCCTCTGTATACGGTGATGACCGCCTCTTCGTCGCAATCGGCAACGATCCACGCCTAGGCGAATTGGAGTCTGCCGGACACCCTGTGCTGCGCCTGGAGCACGAACCGGGTGAGCCTGCCAAGCTCGGCGCTGAGTTCTTTCGCTGGGAGTTTGCTACGGCGATTGTGGGGCACCTGCTCGGCATCAATCCGTTCGATCAGCCCAACGTCCAGGAGGCCAAGGACGCCACGAATCGAGTGCTCGACGGCGACGTACCAAATCCAGAGACTAGGCCGCTTTTAAACGTCCTTGCGGACGTACACCCGGGCGACTACGTGGCGATTACCGCTTATATCCCGCAAAACTCAGAAACCATCACGACCTTGGCGAGCGTCCGGCACGCCATTCGTAACCGTTACAAGGTCGCGACAACCGTTGGCTTCGGCCCCCGTTTCCTTCATTCAACGGGCCAGCTCCACAAAGGAGGTGCCAACAATGGCGTTTTCCTCCAGGTACCCCCGGAGGCGCCCTCCGACCTGGAGATCCCGGGGAGTCCGTTTAGCTTTGGGCAGCTGCACGCCGCCCAGGCTCTCGGGGATTTCTCTTCGCTCGTGAGCCACGAGCGAAGAGTCTGGCGCGGCACCATGATCGACCTGCTCGCGGCCGCGCATGGTGCCTTCTGACCCACACTCAAATCACCGGAGGCCGAGATGACTGAGACGATGACGATTGGAATGGTCGGGCTGGGGAGAATGGGGGCCGGAATGGCTAAGCGTCTCCGCGATGCCGGCCACGATGTAATCGGTTACGACCGAAATCCAAATGTATCGGATGTGGAGTCGCTCGAAGAGATGGTGGAGCAGCTCCCGTCTCCGCGGATCGTTTGGATGATGGTTCCGTCAGGCGAGATCACCGAGACTGCTATTCGCGATGTCGCCAATCTCCTCGAGCCCGGAGACATCCTTGTCGATGGCGGCAACAGCTACGTGAAGGACACCGTCCGGAGGGCGACCGAGCTGTCCGAGCGTGAACTGCGCTTTCTCGACGTCGGCACATCCGGGGGTGTTTCAGGGCTCGAGAACGGGTTCTGCCTGATGGCGGGTGGGGACCCCGAGGTCTTCGCTGCAGTTGAGCCCGTCCTCGCCGCGCTCGCCCCGGCGGACGGTTATGCCCGCGTAGGCGGACCCGGCGCTGGACACTTCACAAAGATGGTCCATAACGGGGTCGAGTACGGCATGTTGCAGGCCTATGCTGAAGGGTTCGATCTTCTCCATGCCGCCGCCGAATACGATTTCGACCTTCACCAGATCGCAGCCCTCTGGAACCAAAGCAGCGTCGTTCGTTCCTGGTTACTGGAGCTTGCCGAGAACGCGTTCGAAAAGGACTCGGAGCTCGAAGGGCTCAAGGCCTACGTGGATGATTCAGGCGAGGGACGTTGGACTGTACTCGAAGCCGTAGAGCGGGGAGTCAACGTGGGGGTGCTTTCGCAATCGTTGTTCGCGCGGTTCAGTTCGCGTGAAGACAATGCCTTCTCGATGCGCGTGATCGCGGCGCTGCGAAATGAGTTCGGCGGCCACGCGGTGAAGAGCACATGACTCCGGACCGTCCGGACGAGGTCCGAACCCCGCCGGCAGATCTAGGATTCGTCTCGGATCGCCGCTAGAAGTCCATGTCGTCCATACCGGGCATACCCCCGCCCATACCGGGCATACCCCCGCCCATACCGGGCATACCCCCGCCCATGCCCGGCATACCTCCCATGTCATCCATGCCACCTAGGTCACCAAAACCGCCCATGTCGAAG